>NZ_JAMYKZ010000033.1:0-27561 GCF_040317735.1 Mesorhizobium sp. M1399 | reverse complement strand
CAACTGGCCCGTCTGCTTCACTGCCATCGCGATTCCCTCAGACCGTCCACCTCAGAGAATCACAATCAGCGAATTACGCAACAGGCCCACAAGGGGAGAAGGGGAGCCACATCGCCGTCAATCGTGGCTACGCCCGAAATGCCGGCTCGCCACCTCGACATGCGTGTCGTGCGCATGCGCTTCGAAGCGTTCGGTCTCGCCGAGATCGTCCACCGCCTCGTTCGGCCACCAGGTGCCGCCGACCACGATGCCGGCCGAGACCAGCCTTTGCTCGGCGACCAGCGAGGCGCCGACCGAATCGACAAAGGTGAAGTGGCCTGGACGCAGACGCAGCACCGCGACGTCACCGACCACGCCAATCGCCAGCCTGCCGAGATCTGGCCTGGCGATCGCTTCCGCTGGCCGCTGCGTTGCGGCGCGCAGCACCTCGACCAGTGGCATGCCGAGCGCCAGCAGTTTCGACATGCAGACCAGGATGTCGAAGGCCGGCCCGTCGACGCAGTAGAGATGCACGTCGCTGCTGATCACGTCCGGCGCCAGACCCTCGCTGAGCATCGCTTTGGCCACCTCGAAATCGAACGAGCCCATGCCGTGGCCGATGTCGAAGATGACGCCGCGCTCGCGCGCCAGCCGCATATCCGGCCGCACCGCCCCCGAGGCGAAGACCGGCGCGTTGGGAAACGGCCGGAAGCAGTGGGTGAGGATGTCGCCCTTGCGCAGCCGCGGCAGCACTTCCGAGCGGCCGGGCGGCGGCTCGTCTATATGCGCCATCAGCGGCAGGCCGGCCTTGTCGGCGGCTTCGAGCGCGAGATCGACCGGCGCGATGCCGCTGGTGCCACCGGCATGGCGACCCGAACGGACCTTGACACCGACAACCACGTCCGCGTGCTCGCGCGCCGCCGCCACCGTTTCGCGCGGTTCGCAGAGCCGGAGGTCGCTGCACTCGCCGACCGCCACGGTCTGCGAGAAGCCGAATATGCCGGCAAAGGAAATGTTGACGTAGGCCAGGATGCGGACTTTCGAGCGCTCTATGACGTGGCGGCGAAAGCCGAGGAAATTGCCGGCGCCGGCACTTCCGGCATCGATGAAGGTGGTCGTGCCGCTCTTTGCGGCGAGCCGGTCGGCATCGACGCCGAGCGAGGTGCCGCCCCAATAGACATGGCTGTGCAGGTCGATCAGGCCCGGCGCGACGATGGAGCCCGTGGCGTCGATGACGCGGGCGGCACGCTCGAAGGGGATTTCGGCGTCGATAGCCGCGATACGGCCGTCCACAATCGCCAGATCGCGTTGTGCGTCGAGGCCGGACGCCGGATCGATGAGGCGGCCGCCTTTTATCAGGAGATCGAATTGCATTGCGCCTGTCTCCGCTTTTCCGTCAGGCCGGCCTGTAGGCGACGGCTTCGACCTCGATCTTGATGTCGATCATGAGCCGAGACTCCACCGTCGTGCGTGCCGGCGGGTCTTTCGGGAAATGCCGGGCATAGACGGTGTTGAAGATGCCGAAATCGCGCGCGTCCTCGAGCCAGACCGTGGTCTTGACCACGTCGTCCAGCGTGCAGCCGGCCAGCGCCAGTGCCGCCTTGATGTTCGACAGCACCTGTTCGGTCTGCTCGGCGATGCCGCCCTTGACCACCAGCCCGTCGCTGCCGACCGGCACCTGGCCGGAGACATAGACGAAATCGCCGGCCCTGACCGCCGGCGACAACGGCACATGGGATTTTCCGAAACACTGCTTGGGCAAGGAGGCCTCCTCTGGAAATCTTGCGTGACCGCCCTTATGCCTGCCACCGCGGTTCTCATCCAACATTTTGGAAGCTATATCGCTTTGCTGCGGGAGCGCCAGCTTGGTCACCACGCTCGGTGACCCTTCGCGCCCCCCTCTGTCCTGCCCTCTTTCCCACTACTTGGCATCTCCCCCACTAGGAGGGAGATTGGCCGTCATCACTGATTTCGCCAACCACCGACCTTGCAAAAGGTGCGCTGCCAGCGAAGCTGCCGATCTCCCCCCAAGTGGGGGGAGATGCCCGGCAGGGCAGAGGGGGGCGCTGTCCCGCCAGCGTCTTGACCCGCGACGCCAGCCCGCTCAGCGATCGATTCGCGTCGACAGGATGATCGACGACGACGTCCGCTCGACCCCGTCCATGGCGCCGATCTGGTCGAGAAGCGTGTCGAGATCCCTGATCGACGGCGCCTCGACGATGACGATCATGTCGAAATTGCCGCTCACCGAATGCAGCGTCCGCACCGGCGGGAGCGACTGCAGGCTGCGCACCACCTTGTCGGCAAGCTTGGGCGTGACGGTGAGCAGGACATGCGCCCGCACCAGTCCCTGTTCGTAATCCGGCGAAAGCCTGACGCCGTAGCCGGTGATGATGCCGCGCTGCTCCAGCCGCTCGATCCGGCTCTGCACCGTCGTCCGTGAGACGCCCAGCCGCCGCGCCAGTTCGGCGGTCGAGGCGCGTGCATTGATGCGCAGCAGGGAAAGCAGCGCCTGGTCGGCATCACTAAGCATTTCGACGAACCTTGCCGGCGTATTGGTCAAACAGAGACTGCGTTTTGCACAATCCTACTCTTCCTTTCGACAGGCAAGCTGCGATTCTAGCCGTCTATTTAACATTGGTGCGAGGGACCGGTCATGAAGGAAATCATCGTCGTCGGCGCCGGCAAGATCGGCTCGACCATAGCCGAGATGCTGGCTTCCACGGGCGACTATCATGTCACCCTCGCCGACCGCTCGGCCACACAGCTCGGCGCGGCCGAACTGCCGGCCGGCGTAGAGACGCTGGAACTCGACATCGAGGCCGTCGGCACCCTCGAAGCCGCCCTGGCCGGCAAGTTCGCGGTGCTCAGCGCTGCGCCCTTCCATCTGACCACGCGCATCGCCGAAGCGGCGGCCAGCGCCGGCGTGCACTATCTCGATCTGACAGAGGACGTCGTCAGCACCAGGCGCGTCAAGGAATTGGCGCGCTCCGGCAACAGCGCCTTCATCCCGCAATGCGGGCTGGCGCCGGGCTTCATCTCGATCGTCGCCAACGATCTCGCCAGCCGCTTCGACACGCTGGAAAGCGTGCGCATGCGGGTTGGCGCGCTGCCGCAATACCCGTCGAATGCGCTGAACTACAATCTGACCTGGAGCACCGACGGCGTCATCAACGAATATTGCGAGCCTTGTGAGGCGATCGTCGAAGGCGAGCTGGTCGAAGTGCCGCCGCTGGAGGAGCGTGAAGAATTCTCGCTCGACGGCGTCACCTACGAGGCATTCAACACCTCGGGCGGGCTGGGCACGCTGGCCGAAACGCTGAAAGGCAAGGTGCGGACGCTGAACTACCGCACCATCCGCTACCCCGGCCACGCCGCGATCATGAAGGCGCTGCTCAACGACCTCGGCCTGCGCCACCGCCGCGACGTGCTGAAGGACATTTTCGAAAGCGCCCTGCCGGCGACGCTGCAGGACGTCGTCATCGTCTTCGTCACCGTCAGCGGCCGCAAGAATGGCCGCCTGCTGCAGGAGACCTACGCCAACAAGATCTACGCCAGGCGTGTCGGCGATACGGTACGCAGCGCCATCCAGATCACCACTGCCTCCGCCATCTGCGCCGTGCTCGATATGCTGGCCGATGGCACCTTGCCGGCAAAGGGCTTCATCAAGCAGGAGGACATCGCGCTCGACGCCTTCCTGGCCAACCGCTTCGGCCGCGCCTACGCGCAGCACGAGATGGTTAGCCGACTGGCGGGTTGAGCTGCGTAATCTCCCCCCCTTGAGGGGGGAGATGTCGGCGAAGGCGACAGAGGGGGTCGCCTCGCGTAGAGCGCCAACCTCCGACTGTCGTAAGGGAGGTCGAATCCAGTCGAACCGACCCCCTCTGGCCTGCCGGCTATCTCGCCCTCAAGAGGAGAGATCACCCTGCCCTCAAATATGCACCGCCCGCCCGAGCGCCTTCAGCGCCGCTTCCTGAAAACCCTCCCCTTGCGTCGGGTGGGCGTGGATGGTGCCGGCAATGTCCTCCAGACGCGCGCCCATTTCCAGGGCCAGGCCGAAGGCCGTCGACAGTTCCGACACGCCTTGGCCGACCGCCTGGATGCCGAGCACCAGATGGTTGTCGGCGCGGGCAACGACCCGGACAAAGCCCTCCTCACCCATCTTCGTCATCGCCCGGCCATTGGCGGCGAAGGGGAACAATCCGACCTTGATTTCGCCGCCGAGCCCCTTTGCCTCCTCCGGCGACAGGCCTGCGGTGATCAGCTCCGGATCGGTGAAGCAGATAGCGGGAATGCAGCGTTTGTCCCAGCTGCACTTGTGGCCGGCGACGATCTCGGCGACCATTTCGCCTTGCGCCATCGCCCGGTGCGCCAGCATCGGCTCGCCGGTGACGTCGCCAACGGCAAAGATGCCGCGCATCGAGGTGCGGCACTGGTCGTCGATGCGGATGAATTTTCCCGCCATGTCGAGATCGATCTGCTCCAGCCCCCAGTCTTCGACCACCGGCTTGCGCCCGACGGTGACCAGAATCCTGTCGGCAACGATCTTGGCATTCTTGCCGTCCTTCGTCTCGACCAGCAGCGCATCGCCCTTGGTCGACAACCCCTTGGCCTTGGCGCCCACAAGCACCTCGATACCGAGCTCGGCGAGCCGCTTCACGACCGGCCGGGTCAGTTCGGCATCATATTGCGCCAGTATGCGCGGCAAAGCCTCGACCACGGTCACCCTGGCGCCCATCTTCGCGAAGGCGATGCCGAGCTCCAGCCCGATGTAGCCGCCACCGACGACGGCAAGCCTTTCCGGCACTTCGCTCAGCGCCAGCGCTTCGGTGGACGAGATCACCAGGCCACCGAAGGGCAGCGACGGCAATTCGACCGACGCCGAGCCCGTGGCGATCACCACCGTCTCGGCGCGGACCACCTGCATCCCGGTTTCGGTCTGGACCTCGACGGTCTTGCCGTCACGGAATTTCGCCCAGCCGTGCACGGTCTTGACCCCGGCCTTCTTCAACAGGCCGGCAACGCCGCTGTTAAGCCGGCTAACAATGCCGTCCTTCCAGGCGATGGTCGTTTCGAGATCAATCGATGGTGTTGCGATTGAAATGCCGAGCGGGCTCTTGCCGCCGGCCAAGTGCGACGCCTTTTCGAACTCTTCGGCCGCATGGATCAGCGCCTTGGACGGGATGCAGCCGACATTGAGACAGGTGCCGCCCGGTTTACCGAACTCGACGATAACCGTGTCGATGCCAAGCTGCCCGGCGCGGATGGCGCAGACATAGCCGCCGGGACCGGCGCCGATGACGAGCAGCTTGCAGGAGATTTCCTTCATCATGGCACCTTAGTTCGACGAGCCGGCGGGACAGCGCCCCCCTCTGTCATCTCCCCCTCAAGGGGGGAGATTGGCAGCTTTCGCGCTCGGCTTAGTCCTGCAAAGCTGGAGATTGGCGAAAGGCGGGATGACGGCCAATCTCCCCCCTTGAGGGGGAGATGCCCGGTAGGGCAGAGGGGGGCGCGAAGGATCGCTACTGCTCTCATCCTGCGCCCCTGCGATCCTCTGTTCATCTCCTCAATCCACAAAAATCAGCGCTGGCGTTTCCAGCAGCGTCTTGATCCGTTGAATGAACACCGCGACTTCCCAGCCGTCGATGACGCGGTGGTCGAAGCTGGAGGACAGGTTCATCATCTTGCGCGGGATGAACTGGGTGCCGTCCCACACCGGCCGCATCATCATCTTGTTGACGCCGAGGATCGCCACTTCCGGATGATTGATCACAGGCGTCGTCGCCACACCGCCCATGGCCCCGAGCGAAGTGATGGTGATGGTCGATCCAGAGAGCTCGTCGCGCGTCGCCGTGCCGGATTTTGCCGCCTCAGCCAGCCTGACAACCTCGGCTGCGCAATCCCAGATGTCGCGCGCCTCGGCGTGCTTGACCACCGGCACCACCAGCCCCGACGGGGTCTGCGCGGCGATGCCGATATGGACCCCGCCATGCTGGTGGATTATGCCCGCGTCGTCGTCGAACAGCGCGTTGAGGTTTGGCTGGTCGGCGATCGCCTTGACCATCGCCCGCATCAGAAACGGCAGCAGCGTCAGCTTCGGCCTGTCCGCGCCCGGCCGCTTCTCCTTGTTGAGCGCGGCGCGCAAATCCTCGAGCGCGGTGACGTCGATCTCTTCGACATAGGTGATGTGCGGGATGCGCGATTTGGCCAGCGTCATCTTCTCGGCGATCTTTCGCCTGAGCCCGACTATTTTGATATCCTCGACCGCCTCGTTGCGGACAAGCCCGGAGATCTTGGCGGGCCCGGGTCCGCGCGCCAGGAAAGCTTCGATGTCCTCATGCTGGATACGGCCGGCCGGGCCGCTCCCCACAATTTGCCGCAGGTCGATGCCGGCCTCTTTCGCCCTGAGGCGGACGGCCGGCGAGGCCAGCGGCTTTTCGCCCTCCGGACGCCGCGCGCCGGAGATCGGCGCAGTACCCCCGCCGGAGGGGAATTCCGTTGCCGGCTCACTTTCGCGCACAGAAGCGCTTCCTGACGGAGGTGGGACTGGTTTGGCGTCGGCCTTGGGAGCCGAAGCTCGTCCCCCTCCCCCTTGTGGGGGTCCGAAGGACGGGCGAGACCCGTGGCTCGCCCCGGCAAGGTTAGGGGTGGGGGTACGCTTGGCGCCCGCCTCAACGTCCCGTGGCGGCTTGACGTTACCCTCGCCGGCCACCTTCAGGCGCACGATGGGCGAGCCGATCGCCACCGTGTCGCCGATCTCCGCACCCAGCCAGAGGATCTCACCATCGACGGGCGAGGGAATCTCGACCGTTGCCTTGTCGGTCATCACAGCGGCCAGCACGGCGTCCTCGCGCACGAGATCGCCGACCTTGACCTGCCATTCGACCAGCTCGGCCTCGGCGACGCCTTCACCGACATCGGGTAGCTTGATGACATATTCGCCCATCGTCTTCCCCCTCAGGCTTCCATCGTTTCGACGAGCGCGCGGCCTAGCCGCACAGGACCGGGAAAATAGTCCCACTCCTGCGCATGCGGATAGGGCGTGTCCCAGCCGGTGACCCGCGCCACCGGCGCCTCCAGATGGTGGAAGCAGTTCTCCTGAACCAGCGCCGAAAGTTCGGCGCCGAACCCCGATGTCAGCGTCGCCTCGTGCACGACCACGCAGCGCCCGGTCTTGCTGACCGAGGCGACGATCGTCTCGAGGTCGAGCGGCAGCAGCGTTCTCAGATCGATGATCTCGGCATCGATGCCGGTCTCCTCGGCCGCCGCCTGGGCGACATAGACCATCGTGCCGTAGGCAAGTACGGTGACCGCAGCGCCCTGTCTGCGGATCACCGCCTTGCCGAGCGGCACCGTGTAATGGCCGTCGGCGACTTCGCCAAGCTCGTGTTTCGACCATGGTGTTACCGGCCGCTCGTGATGACCGTCGAAGGGTCCGTTATAAAGCCGCTTCGGTTCCAGGAAGATCACTGGGTCGGGATCCTCTATCGCGGCGATCAGCAAGCCCTTGGCGTCATGCGGGTTCGAGGGCACCACGACTTTCAGCCCGGAGACGTGGGTGAACAGCGCCTCCGGGCTCTGGCTGTGGGTCTGGCCACCAAAAATGCCGCCGCCGGTGGGCATCCTGACCACGATCGGGCAGGTGAAGTCGCCGTTCGATCGATAGCGCAGCCGCGCCGCTTCCGAGACGATCTGGTCATAGGCCGGATAAACATAGTCGGCAAACTGCACCTCGACGCAAGGCTTCAGCCCGTAGGCGGCCATGCCGATGGCCGCGCCGACAATGCCGGATTCGCTGATCGGCGCATCGAAGCAGCGGCTCTTGCCGTATTTCGCCTGCAGGCCTTGCGTACAGCGGAAGACGCCGCCGAAGAAGCCGACATCTTCGCCGAAGACGATGACACGCTCGTCGCGCGCCATCGACACGTCCATGGCGTCGCGGATTGCCTCGATCATGGTCCGTCGCGGCATGGTTAGACTCCCGCCTGCTGGCGCTGGCGCCTGAGGTGCGGCGGCATCTCGGCATAGACGCCCTCGAACATATCGCGCGCCGAGGGCTTGCCGCCGGCATGCAGCGTGCCGTGGCGCTCGGCCTCCCGCTGCGCCGAAATCACCGTGTCGAGGATTTCCGCCTCGGCCTGGGCGTGGCGTTCGTCCGACCAGACGCCGCGCTGGATGAGGTGGTTCTTCAGCCTGACGATCGGGTCGCCGAGCGGCCACGCGTCGGACTCGGCCTTCGGCCGGTAGGCCGACGGGTCATCGGAGCTGGAATGGGCGCCGACGCGGTAAGTGACATATTCGACCAGCGTCGGCCCGAGATTGTTGCGCGCCCGCTCCGCCGCCCATTTGGCCACCGCATGGACGGCGAGATAGTCGTTGCCGTCGACGCGCAGCGACGGGATGCCGAAGCCCAGTCCGCGGGCAGCAAAAGTGCCGGAGCCGCCCCGGGCGATCCCCTGGAAGGTCGAAATCGCCCACTGGTTGTTGACGACGTTGAGCACGACCGGCGCCTTGTAGGTCGAGGCGAACACCAGCGCCGAATGGAAGTCGGACTCGGCGGTCGAGCCGTCGCCGATCCAGGCGGCGGCGATCTTCTGGTCATTGCTGATCGCCGAAGCCATCGCCCAGCCGACCGCCTGGATGTACTGCGTCGCCAGATTGCCGGAGATCGAGAAGAAGCCGTGCTCTTTCGACGAATACATGATCGGCAGCTGCCGGCCCTTCAGCGGATCGGCCTCGTTCGAATAGATCTGGTTCATCATCGTGACCATCGGATAGCCGTCGGCGATGAGCAGGCCGGCCTGCCGATAGGTCGGAAAATTCATGTCGCCCGGCGCCAGCGCCTTGCGGAAGGCGCAGCTCACCGCCTCTTCGCCGAGATGCTGCATGTAGAAGGAGGTCTTGCCCTGGCGCTGCGCCATCTGCATGCGCGCATCGAAGCTGCGCAGCGTCACCATATGGCGCAACCCTTCCAGCAGTTCCTCGTCGGAAAGCAGGCCGGCCCACGGCCCGACCGCCTCGCCGGCGCGGTTGAGCACACGAATGATCGAGAACGCCAGATCGCGGATGGTGCGCGGATCGACGTCGATCTCGGGGCGCGGCACCGAGCCGGCCTTGGGGATGGTCACGTCTGAAAAATCCGGCGTGCCGCCCGGCCGCACCTCCGGCTCCGGAACATGGAAGCGCAACATTCCGGCATCGGCCATGATCTCGGTCCTCCACTGTTGCCCGGCGCGATATTTGCACACCGCCGGACCAGTGCCAATTCGTCGGGCAGGGCTTCGGTCCTTCGGCTCCCGCCGATGCAGCCTGCCGCGCACAAGATGAAGATGTGTCTGCGAAATTTCTTGTCGATGTTGGACGGCAGCACGCAACTTAGCAGAAATTTGCCGACGATTGCCGCAACAGACGATATGTCCCGGGGTGAGCTTGCCTTTGACGAGCCCGCACATCCAGCGATTCAAGTTGCGCCTACCATTCAGGACCTTATCCTGACGGCATCGTTGTGAGAGAGGCGGGAATGCAAGGCAGATCGAGGGCCGTCGTCGCTTTGGCGATTGTAGCTTTTCTGGTTGGATCCGGTCGACCAGCTTTCGCTCAGTCGGACGATTGCATCGGCACGTACTATCGCACGAGGGATGCTGCCTGCATTGACCGGCTTATCACAACCTTGGATCAAGCTCCGTCCAGCGCTGAAAACGGAAAGATAACCGGGTTTTTCGCTGCATTGTTCGACGGCTCGCCGGAGATGCGACGAAAACTGCTGGATGGCGTGCCCTCCGATCGCGCGGCTGACCTTTATCTGGCCGCTCTGCACAAGGCTGGTCTCACGGACGAAGCGCGGCGTTTCGCGTCGAGCCGAAAGCTGGAGGATGCAGCATCCCCCGGTGCCATGCCTTTGAAAACGTTGACACCCCTCTTTGTCCCGTTGGACAATGATCTGCTGCTTGGCGCCTATATGGCGACAGGAGACTTGTCCTACATAGATCATATTCTGGGAGATCATATTCTGGGAAATCTTCGAACCAGCCGTGACGGCATCGCGGCGGACGCAATCTGCATCGGCCTTGTTATGGGGAAATTCGCGGGTGCGGTGGCTCCAGGTCGCCCCGAGAATATCATGATTGTCGCTGCATGCCGGAAATATGGGTGCCCCAAGAGCCAGGCATCAAAAGACATGATGCGTGTGATGACGGTGGCATCGGCTGTATGGGCTATACGGTCGCTGGCGAAGAATGACGTTGCAATCAAACAGGAACTCGATCGCATTTTCCAAAACGACTCGCGTTTGGCCGCCATTTTCGGAAGAGAGCAGAACGCCTTCACAAATTATCTGGCCTCAGTGACTTTGTGGTCGGTCGAGAAAGGCAAATCGCTTGACGCGGCAATGACGGACTATGAACGCCTCGGTGCTGCCGATACTTCGTTCAAGCCTGATAGCATCCTGCAATCCCCCGAGGACAAGAACTAGCAGGCCGGCGCCTGTGGTTCACCCGGAGCTCTCGCCATGCTAACCACAACACCATGGCACAGAAGAAAGCATACGAGGTCGATTCATGGCTCGCGAAGCCGGATCCGCGCGTCTCGATCGTGCTGCTTTACGGTCCCGATCGCGGGCTGGTCGCCGAGCGGGCAAAGGCCTTTGCCGCCAGGACCGGCCTGCCGCTCGACGATCCGTTCTCGGTGGTCAGGCTGGACGGATCGGAGGTCGATCGCGACGAGGGCCGCCTGCTCGACGAGGCGCACACCGTGCCGATGTTTTCGGAGCGGCGCCTGCTATGGGTGCGCAATGCCGGCGCTCAGAAGGCGCTTGCCGACGACGTCAGGGCGCTGACCGCCGAGCCGCCGCGCGATGCCATTATCCTGATCGAGGCCGGTGACCTGAAGAAGGGCGTCGGCCTGCGCGGCGTGGTGGAGGCGGCGGACAATGCCATGGCTCTGCCTTGCTACGCCGATGAGGCCAGGGACATTGACACGGTCATCGACGACGAACTGCGCAAGGCTGGCATGTCGATGACGCTGGAGGCGCGGCAGGCGCTGCGCCGCAACCTTGGCGGCGACCGGCTGGCCTCGCGCGGCGAGATCGAAAAGCTGGTGCTTTATGCGCATGGCCAGGCCGAAATCGGCCTCGACGACGTCAAGGCGACATCCGGCGATGTCTCCGGCCTCTCCTTCGATGCGGCCGTCGACGCCCTGCTCGAAGGCAGGATCGCCGACTTCGACAGCGCCTTCACCCGCCATTGCCAGTCTGGCGGCCAGCCCTTCCTGGTGCTTTCATCGGCGATGCGGCAGTTGCAGACGATCCAGGCGATGCGCGGCCTGATGGACGCCGGCGGCCGCAATGCCGCTTCGGTCGTAGCCGCGGCGCGCCCGCCGGTGTTTTTCTCCAGGCGCAAGCTGGTCGAGAAAGCCCTCGAACGCTGGAGCAGCGAGGCGCTCGGCCGCGCCCTGACCCGCTTGCAGACGGCGGTGCTGCAAACGCGCCGGCGGCCCGATCTGTCGATCGCGCTGGCACGGCAGGCGCTGCTCGGCATTGCCGTGGAAAGCGCAAGGCTGGCGCAGCGCACCTGAGCTCCCCCCTTGAGGGGGAGATGTCGCCGAGGCGACAGAGGGGTCACAGCGCGTGGAACGCCAGCGCCTTCCGCGACGACAGACGACGTGGGCGCTTGATGTGAGACGACCCCTTCTGGCCTGCCGGCCACCTCCCCCTCAAGGGGGGAGATTAACCACTTCGAGCGATTTCGCCAATCACCGGCGCGGTTGTTCTCCTATTAGAAGACGGAACTGCCAAGTCTTAGGACAAAAATTTATTTGCCGGCTAAAGATCCCGGGCATTTTGGCAACCTACCTACTCCCGCTTCAGCCTTCGGCAAAGCTCGTCAAGCTGCTCCAGCGTCCGGTAGGCGACGCTGATCACGCCGCCGCGCTGGTTGTGCTCGATCGTGACGATCATGCCGATCGTACTGGTCATCTGCCGCTCCAGCGCCAGTGTGTCGGCATCCTTTTGCGGCGGTGCGGCGGGTTGGCGTTTTGCCGCCGGCGCGCCGACCGGCATCTGCGCCAGCGCCTCGGCCTGGCGCACCGAAAGCCCCTCATCGATGATCCGCTTGGCGAGCCCGGCCGGGTCGTCGGCCGTCACCAAGGTACGGGCGTGGCCGGCCGACAGCGCCCCATCGACCAGCATGTCGCGAATGACGTCGGGCAGCTTGAGCAGCCTCAGCGTGTTGGCGACATGGCTGCGGCTCTTGCCGATCACCTGGCCGAGATCGGCCTGGGTATAGCCGTGGTCGTCAATCAGCTGCTGGTAGCCCAGCGCTTCCTCGACCGGGTTGAGGTCGGTGCGCTGGACGTTTTCGATGATCGCCAGTTCGAGCGCCGTGCGATCGTTGACATCGCGCACAATGATCGGGATTTCGGTCAGCCCGGCGCGTTGCGCCGCACGCCAACGACGCTCGCCGGCGATAATCTCGTAGCGGCCCGTTTGGGTTTTCGACGGCCGCGCCACCACCGGCTGCACCACGCCGTGTTCGCGGATCGACTGGGCGAGGTCGGTCAGGTCGGCGTCGCCAAAATGCCGCCGCGGGTTTTTCGGGTTAGGGCTGAGGAACTCGATCGGCACCTTGCCGTCGGCCGCCAGCCCCGGCTTTTCCGGTGCCGCCGGGCGATCGATTTCGCCGATCAGGGCCGCCAATCCCCGGCCCAGTCTCTTTCTCGAAGGGTCTTCGTTCATCGTCCGTCCAGATCGTTTCGGTATCGAATCGCTTGTTGGCTACTGTTAGGCGGCACGCAATTTGCGCTCGCGGCGGATCACTTCGGAAGCAAGCTGCAGATAGGCCTGGCTGCCCGAGCATTTGAGGTCGTAGAGAATCGCCGGCTTGCCATAGGACGGCGCCTCGGAAACGCGGACATTGCGCGGGATGACGGTTTCATAGACCTTGTCGCCCATATGCGCCCGTACATCCTGCACCACCTGGTTGGCGAGATTGTTGCGCCCGTCGAACATCGTCAGCACGATGCCCTGGATCGTCAGATCGGGGTTGATTGAACGGCGCACCTGCTCGACCGTCTCCAACAGCTGGCTCAGGCCCTCCAGCGCGAAGAATTCACACTGCAGCGGTACCAGCACCGAATCGGCCGCAGCCATCGAATTCAGCGTCAGCAGATTGAGCGAAGGCGGGCAATCGATCAGCACATAGCCGAAATTGGCCGAGCGCTCGGCCGAAGCCCGCAGCGCGTTGCGCAGCCGCAGCACCCGGTCCGGCGCCGAGGCGATTTCCATCTCGATGCCGAGCAGATCGAGCGTCGACGGCACGATCGACAGGCCGGGCACCGCCGTCGGGATCGCCGCCGCTTCCAGGTCGAGTTCGCCGGTCAGCACATCATAGGAGGAGACGGTGCGGTCGCGCCGGTCGATGCCAAGCCCGGTGCTGGCGTTGCCCTGCGGATCGAGATCGACGATCAGCACCTGTTCGCCTATGGCGGCCAGCGCGGTGGCCAGATTGATGGCCGTCGTCGTCTTGCCGACGCCACCCTTCTGGTTGGCGACGGTGATGATTCGGGGGCCGTTCTTCATCATGGGTCTATGCCAGAAATTCATTCGGGGTCGCCGGTCACTAGCCAGGGTGCTGTCGCAAGTCGGATATTTCGAGAACGACGCCCTGCGCGTCGGTTACACTGGTATGTTCTACCAGATCGAAAGACCATCGTTGAGCGCTTTCTGCCACTTCGGCGCGGTAATCCCGGCCTTTGTGAAACAGACCGCGCGCGCCCTTCGTCAGCCACGGCGCCGCCAAGTCGAGCAAGGTCGGCAACGACGCAAGCGCCCTGGCCGTGACGATTTGCGGTGCAGGAACAAGAGGATAGCTGTCGTCTATGCGCCGCGCGATGACCTTGGCAGGCAGGCTGAACTGTCCGACGACCGCTTGCAGGAACGATGCTTTTTTCCGGTTGCTTTCAACCAGGTCGATGCTGGCCCCTTCACGCTCGACCAG
The DNA here is from genome assembly GCF_040317735.1 of Mesorhizobium sp. M1399. Taxonomy (NCBI): domain Bacteria; kingdom Pseudomonadati; phylum Pseudomonadota; class Alphaproteobacteria; order Hyphomicrobiales; family Phyllobacteriaceae; genus Mesorhizobium; species Mesorhizobium sp. M1399. The sequence continues at coordinate 13,591 of NZ_JAMYKZ010000033.1, read as the reverse complement.
CAGAAAGGCCAGCACAAGCCCGGGAAAACCGCCGCCGGAGCCGAGATCGACCCAGCGCTTCGCGTCCGGTTTGATTCGCGCCAGCTGCGCGCTGTCGAGGATGTGGCGGCGCCAGACATCGTCCTGCGTCGATTGCGCGGCTAGATTGATCCGGCGATTCCATTTCTGGAAGACGGCCTCGAACTCGACCAGACGACCGAATGTTTCACGTGAAACCGGGCCTGCTGCCTGTTGCAGGTTCGCCCAGGACGCAGCGCTCACGCGACCTGCTTTCGCGCGGCCGCCTCGGCGTTGCGGACATGCGCGACGATAATCGCCAGCGCCGCCGGCGTCATGCCTTCCATACGCTGCGCGTCAGCGATGGAACGCGGCTGGCGTGCCAGCATCTTCTGCTTCAACTCATTGGACAGGCCGGGAACAGAAGCAAAGTCGAGCGACTCGGGAATAAGCCGGCTCTCCTCATGCCTGATCTGCGAGACGTCGGCCTGCTGGCGGTCGAGATAGACGGAATATTTGGCTTCCGTTTCAAGACGTTCGGCCGTTTTGGCGTCGATAGCGCCAAAAGCGGGTTCGATGCGCCCCAGCCAGGCGATATCGACGCCGGGATAGGCCAGCAACTCATAGACCGAGCGGCGCACGCCGTCCCGGTTGATCTCGAGCCCATGGCGCGCCGCCTCATTGGGGGTCATCGTGGTGCCGAGGGCGAGCTGCCGCGCCTTCTCAAGGTCTTGCACGACAGTGTTGAACCGTTGCGTTCGCTCCGGCGAGGCGATCCCCAGTCTCATCGCCAGCGGCGTCAGCCGCTCATCGGCATTGTCCGCACGCAGCGACAGCCGGAACTCGGCCCGCGAGGTGAACATGCGGTAGGGCTCGGCGATGCCGCGGCTGGTCAAGTCGTCGGCCATCACGCCGATATAGGCTTCGGTGCGGCTTAGCACGATTTCATCGCTCGCCGACGCCTTGCGCGCTGCATTCAAGCCGGCAAGCAGCCCTTGCGCGCCAGCCTCCTCGTAGCCGGTGGTTCCGTTGATCTGGCCGGCGAGGTAAAGCCCGGCGATCCGCTTGGTTTCCAGCGTCGGCTTGAGTTCGCGTGGGTCGACATGGTCATATTCGATGGCATAGCCGGGCTGCAGCATCGTTGCCCGCTCCAGCCCCGGAATGGTTTTCAGGATGTCGAGCTGTACGTCCTCGGGCAGCGAGGTCGAGATGCCGTTCGGGTACACCGTGTCGTCGTCGAGCCCTTCTGGCTCCAGAAAAATCTGGTGGCCTTCGCGGTCACCGAACTTGACGATCTTGTCTTCGATGGACGGGCAATAACGCGGCCCGACGCCTTCGATTGACCCCGAATACATAGCCGAGCGGCCAAGATTGGCGCGAATCAGCTCATGCGTGACATTGGTCGTGCGCGTAATCCCGCAATGGATCTGCGGGTTTTCGATGCGGTCGGTGAGCAGCGAGAACGGCACGGGATCTTCATCCGCCGCCTGGCTCTCAAGCGACGCCCAATCGATCGTCCTGCCGTCCAGCCGCGGCGGCGTGCCGGTCTTCAGCCGCCCGAGCCTGAAGCCGGCGCGGCTCATCGTCGCCGACAGGCCGATACTCGCTTGCTCGTTCATGCGGCCGGCGACGATCTTCTTCTCGCCAATATGGATCAGCCCGCGCAAAAAAGTGCCGGTCGTCAGCACCACGGCACCACAGGCGAGCCTGCTTCCATCCGCCAGCAGCACCGCCGCGATGCGCCCATCGTCGATTTCTCCGTCATTGATGTCGAAGTCCAGCACCTCGCCTTCAATGACATCGAGGCCGGCCTGCTGGCGGATCGCCGCCTGCATGGCGAGCCGATAGAGCTTCCTGTCGGCTTGCGTCCGCGGACCGCGGACCGCTGGCCCCTTACGACGGTTGAGCAGACGGAACTGGATGCCGGCCGCATCGGCGACGCGCCCCATCAGCCCGTCCATGGCATCGATCTCGCGAACCAGATGGCCTTTGCCGAGGCCGCCAATCGCCGGGTTGCAGGACATCACACCGATCGTGTCGAAGCGCAGCGTCACCAGCGCGGTTCTGGCGCCGGCACGCGCGGCAGCACTGGCCGCCTCGCACCCAGCATGGCCGCCACCCACCACAACCACATCATAGCGATTGGTCATCTGTATCTTCCGATTCAAATCTGCCGACACATGTGCCCGCCCGGACGAGCTGTCAAGAACAGAGAGGCTTCAGGCGCATAACTGCGCTGACCATTGCAGATAGAGAACGCCCGGCGCTGCCCTGTCTTCCTTCTCCCCTTGTTGTGGGAGAAGGTGGATTGGCGCGCGGCGCCAAGACGGTTGAGGGTGCTGGACGGAGCACCGTCGGTGCCAAGCTGGAACACCCCTCATCCGACCGAGCTTCGCTTGGCCACCTTCTCCCACACGGGGAGAAGGCGAGAGCCGCACCTAACCCCTCAACCTGCAGCACCTGCGACATTTGCACAGCGAATCGTTTCACGTGAAACAATGCCCTCCACTGACCGCCCAGCGTTTCACGTGAATCACTGGGGCGTATTCTTCCCAATGTTTCACGTGAGTCATTTCCCAATACAGAATTGCGAAAAGATCACGTCGAGCATGTCCTCGACATCGACCGCGCCGACGATTCGTCCGAGCCGATCCGCCGCCAGGCGCAGTTCCTCGGCCCGCAATTCCTGTCCGCGATCACTACTTGCCACTGCCGCAAGCAGGAAGCGTTTCGTCTCATTGAGCAGCTCGACGTGCCGCAGCCGCGACGGCAGGATATCGCCGGCCTGGCCGATCTGCGCTGCGGCGCGGCGCCCGATCTCGTCCAGCAATTCGGCCACTCCCGTGCCGTCCCGCGTCGAGATAGCGATATCATAGTGCGCCACAGGCGAGGGTGATTTGCCCCTCAGAAGATCAACCTTCGTTCCGACCCTCAGCGCCGGAATGGCGCCCGGCAGCACACCGATCGCCATTGGCTCAGCCATATCCTCAAGCAGCAACAGCAGGTCCGCACTGTGCGCCTTGGCCCTGGCCTTCTCGATGCCGATCGCCTCGATCTTGCCGGGCGCCTCGCGCAGACCGGCGGTGTCGGTTACCCGGACCCGCACCCCTTCGAGGTCCAGCACCACCTCGAGCAGGTCGCGGGTCGTGCCCGGCTCATCAGTGACGATCGCCGCCTCGCGCCGCGCCAGAGCGTTGAACAGGCTGGATTTGCCGGCATTCGGCGCACCGAGGATAACGACTTCGAACCCGTCGCGAATGATTTCGGCAGCGCGGAAGCCGGCGACATGGCGCTCGATCTCGGCGATCATGGCCCGCACGTCGGACCAGACTGTGTCGGCGACCGAACCCGGCACGTCGTCCTCGTCGGCAAAATCGATCTCGGCCTCGATCATCGCGCGGGCGTGGATCAGCCGTCGGCGCCAGCCCAGATAGAGTTCGCTCTGCACGCCTTCGGCATTGTGCACGGCAAAGCGCCGCTGCGCCTCGGTGTCGGCATTGATGAGATCGGCCAGCGCCTCGGTTTCGACCAGATCGAGCTTGCCGTTGACAAAGGCGCGGCGGGTGAATTCACCCGGCTCGGCATGCCTGACGCCGTCGAAGGAGGTGATCGTTTCCAGCATCTTCGCCACGACGGCGCGTCCGCCATGGACATGGAACTCGGCAACGTCCTCGCCGGTAAAACTGTCGGGACCGGCAAAGAAGACGACCGGGCCGCTGTCCAGCACCGATCCGTCCGGCGCCCGTAACTTGCGATAGCTAGCAACGCGGTTCGGCACGGCCGATCCGGCAATCGTTTCGACTACGAATCGACTCTGCGGCCCCGAAATTCGGATCACCGCAATGCCGGCCGGCAGGCGCCCGCTCGACAGTGCCACGATGGAGTCTTTTGAAATCATTTGCCCGCTCTGCCGAAGCGCCCTAGCTATGCCTGTTCAATCCACCATCGAGTTGCGCCGTGACATTGCCTGCACAAAACCTGCTTGCCGAAGAGGCCAGTCCCTATCTGCAGCAGCACAGCGGCAATCCGGTGCACTGGCGGCCATGGTCGCCTGCCGCTCTGGCCGAAGCACAGGCGCTGCAGCGTCCGATCCTGCTGTCAGTCGGCTACGCTGCCTGCCACTGGTGCCACGTCATGGCGCATGAGAGCTTCGAGAACGACGGCGTCGCCGCCGTCATGAACCGTCTCTTCGTCAATATCAAGGTCGACCGCGAGGAGCGCCCCGACATCGACCAGATCTACATGGCGGCGCTGTCCTCGATGGGCGAGCAGGGCGGATGGCCGCTGACCATGTTCCTGACGCCGGACGGCAAGCCGTTCTGGGGCGGCACATACTTCCCTCGCGAAGCCCGCTACGGGCGCCCGGGCTTCGTCCAGGTGCTGGAGGCGGTCGACAAGGCTTGGCGGGAGAAGAAAGAAAGCGTTAACCAAAGCGCCGACGGTTTGACTACGCATGTCGAGGCGCGGCTGGCGGGCAGCCATGCCAAGGCCGTACTCGACAGCGACACGCTAGCGAAGCTCGCCAACGGCATTGACGGCATGATCGACCGCGAGCTGGGCGGCCTGCGCGGCGCACCCAAATTCCCCAACGCGCCGTTCATGCAGAGCCTCTGGCTGTCCTGGCTGCGCGACAGCACCGCAGCCCATCGTGACGCCGTTCTCCTCAGCCTCGAAAAGATGCTGGCCGGCGGCATCTACGACCATGTCGGCGGTGGCCTCAGTCGCTACTCGACCGACGCCGAATGGCTGGTGCCGCATTTCGAAAAGATGCTCTACGACAATGCCCAACTCGTCCGGCTGTGCAATTGGGCCTATGCGTCAACTGGCAAGGAATTGTTCCGGTTGCGAATCGAAGAGACGATTGCCTGGCTGTTGCGCGAAATGCGGGTCGAGGGCGGTGCCTTCGCTGCCAGTCTCGATGCCGACAGCGAAGGGGAAGAAGGGCTGTTCTATACCTGGAGCAAGGATGAGGTCGAGCTTGCCCTTGATGACGAATCAGCATTGTTTTTCAACTACTTCACACTTGCCGACCCGCATGGCTGGGAGGGCAAGCCGATCATCCGCCAGACAGAAGCCCAGCAGACGCAAAGTGTGATCGACCGCCAACAGCTCGTCCCGCTGAAAGAAAAATTGCTCGCGGCGAGGGCACAGCGCATCCGGCCAGGGCGTGACGGCAAGGCACTGACCGACTGGAATGGTCTGATGATCGCAGCGCTTGCAGAGGCCGGGCGATCGCTTGGCCGATCCGACTGGATCGTAGCGGCGGCAGCGGCCTTTGCCGCCATTGCGGCTGCCGGGCGCGATAACCGTCTGTCGCATTCCATGCTCGGCGCAAAGAGGCTGTTCCCGGCTCTTTCGAGCGACTATGCCGCCATGACCAATGCGGCGGTCTCGCTGTTCGAGGCGACCGGCAATCCCGACTATATCGATCGCGCCGGGAACTTCATTGAGCAACTCGATCTCTGGCACCGGGACAGCGACAAGACCGGCTACTATCTGACCGCATCGAACAGCACGGATGTGCCGATCCGCATCCGCGGCGATGTCGACGAGGCCATTCCTTCCGCCACTGGGCAGATCATCGAAGCCATGGTCCGATTGTCGTCGCTGACCCGCGATCTCGAACTCTGGGAAAAAGCCTGGACAGTCGCCGAGCATGCGGCCGGGCGGGCGGAGCACCAGCCCTATGGCCAGGCAGGAATCGTCAATGCCTGTGCCCTGGCGCTCGAACCGCTGAAACTGGTGATCGTGGATAAACCCGAGAATCCAAGGCTTGTTCCGGTTGCGAATCGAAATCCGGACCCACGTCGGGTGGACATCGTCGTGCCTGTTGGCTCGGCGACAAATCTGCCGGCCTTGCCGGGCGGCGTCCTGCCGCCAACGGCCGAGCCCGGCGCCTGGCTGTGCACGGGGCAGGTCTGCCTGCCGGTGGTAACGGAAGCTGAAGAGCTGGAAGGGTTATTGCGCCGAAGATAGGATTCGTAATCCTATGGCGAAGCAAGGAGTGAAGCGACGCAGCGCAGACCATAGGATCCATGCCGTGACTTTCGCGCGCTGCAACGGCGCAAATTCTGCTCCGCTGCTTTCTCCGGTAGAGCTCACGGCATGGATCCTCGGGCCAAGCCCGAGGATGACGAAGGCAACGGCCAGCCCCCAACCCTACGTATTCATCGAATCGAAGAAGTCCGCATTCGTCTTGGTCTGCTTGAGCTTGTCGATCAGGAACTCGATGGCATCGGTAGTTCCCATCGGCGCCAGGATGCGGCGCAGCACGAAGATCTTCTGCAGATCCTGCTTGGAAACCAGCAGGTCTTCCTTGCGGGTGCCGGACTTCAATATGTCCATGGCCGGATAGATGCGCTTGTCGGCCACCTTGCGGTCGAGCTGGATTTCGCAGTTGCCGGTGCCCTTGAACTCTTCGAAGATGACTTCGTCCATGCGGCTGCCGGTGTCGATCAGCGCGGTGGCGATGATGGTCAGCGAGCCGCCTTCCTCGATGTTGCGGGCGGCGCCGAAGAAGCGCTTCGGCCGCTGCAGCGCGTTCGCGTCGACACCGCCGGTCAGCACCTTGCCGGATGACGGCACGACGGTGTTGTAGGCGCGACCGAGACGCGTGATCGAATCCAGCAGGATCACCACGTCGCGACCGTGCTCGACCAGGCGCTTGGCCTTTTCGATCACCATCTCGGCAACCTGGACATGGCGTACCGCCGGCTCGTCGAAGGTCGACGAGATCACCTCGCCCTTCACCGAGCGCTGCATGTCGGTAACCTCCTCCGGCCGCTCGTCGATCAGAAGCACGATCAGATAGCATTCCGGATGGTTGGCGGTGATCGAGTGGGCGATGTTCTGCATGAGAACCGTCTTGCCGGTGCGCGGCTGCGCATTGATCAACGCACGCTGCCCCTTGCCGATCGGCGCGACCAGGTCGATCACGCGCGGCGAGATGTCCTTGGTGGTCGGATTGTCGATCTCCATCTTCAGCCGCTTGGTCGGATAGAGCGGCGTCAGGTTGTCAAAGTGGATCTTGTGGCGGATTTTTTCCGGATCGTCGAAATTGATTGTGTTGACCTTGAGCAGCGCGAAATAGCGCTCGCCCTCTTTCGGGCTGCGGATAGGGCCTTCAACCGTATCGCCGGTCTTCAGCGAAAACCGCCGGATCTGCGAGGGTGAAATATAGATGTCGTCGGGACCTGGCAGATAATTTGCGTTGGCCGAGCGCAGAAAGCCAAAGCCGTCCTGCAGCACTTCGACGACGCCGTCGCCGATGATCTCGATATCCTGTGCCGCCAGCTTCTTCAGGATCGCGAACATCAGCTCCTGCTTGCGCATGACGCTGGCGTTCTCGACCTCGAGCGATTCCGCATAGGCGATCAACTCTGGTGGTTTCTTGTTCTTGAACTCGGTGAGTTTCATTTCTTGCATGGACGGACTCTGAATGAGCTTTGGGAAAAATATCGGCGGGATGCGACAAATGCCGGGCGCGGCCGAAAGCGATGACGGGCGGCGCATGACGGGAAGGAAGACCCGTCTTTTATCGTCGGTCGGGTGAAAGAGCAAGCCGCCTTTTGCGGGCACCGAATACGTCAGAATGGTTTCACGATAACCAGGACGACGATGACGACCATCAGCAATGTGGGGATCTCATTGACGATCCGCCAGTGCCTTGCCGGTTTTTCATTGCGGTCTTCGGCAAATTTCCGGACGGCGCCGGCGAAATAGCCATGCACGGCCGACAGACCCACCACCGCAGCGATCTTGGCATGCAGCCAGCCGCCTTGAAAACCAAAGCCTTTCCAGGCGAGCCACAGGCCGAACGCCCAGGTAATCACCATCGCCGGATTGATGATGCCGCGCAGCAGGCGGCGCTCCATTACCTTGAAGGTCTCCGACTGGACGGAGCCTTTTTCGGCATCGGCATGATAGACCAGCAAGCGCGGCAGATAGAGCATGCCCGCCATCCAGGAGATGACGGCAATCACATGGATCGCCTTTGCCCAGGGATAGAAATCATCGGGCCCGAAGAGAAACAGCAGCCCGGCCAGCACGAGGAAAATGGCGATCGCGATTGCCGCGCGGCGCGTCGCCCCGCTACCGCTGTTCGTGCTGTTCGCATTGTCTGCGCCCATCATCGTCACGACGCGCTCCGCACCAGTTTGACCATCTGCTCGACATGCGCGAGCGGCGTCTCCGGCGTGATGCCGTGGCCGAGGTTGAAGATCAGCGGCCGGTCCCCTAACACCTTCAGGATCGCCCCCACGCCGTCGGCAAGCGCCTTGCCGCCGGCCACCAGCCGCAGCGGATCGAGATTGCCTTGCACGGCGCCGTCACGCTGCAATTCCTTCGCAGTCGACAATGGCACGGTCCAGTCGAGGCCCAGCCCGGTCACGCCGGTCGTCTGGCGATAGCTCCGGTAGTGATCTCCGGCGCCTTTGGGAAAGCCGATGATCGGAACGTCGGGATGGACAGCCTTCACCTGCCGGACAATCTCGGCCACCGGCCGGACGCAGAACAACTCGAAAGACGCTTCGTCGAGCACGCCGGACCACGAATCAAAGATCTGCACCACGTCGGCGCCGGCTTCGATCTGCCGGATCAGATAGGCAGCCGAATGATCGGCGAGCACTTTCAGGAGCCGAAGAAAGGCCGCCGGCTCGCGATAGGCGAACAGCCTGGCCGGCGCCTGGTCGGGCGTACCGTGGCCGGCAATCATGTAGGTCGCCACCGTCCAGGGCGCACCGCAGAAGCCGATCAGCGTCGTTTCATCAGGCAGTCTGGCGCGCAATCGCCGCACCGTCTCGTAGACCGGCTCGAGATTCACGTGAAACGTTTCGCCGTCGAGAGCCTCGATCTCCGCAGCCGAGATCGGCGTCAACAGCGGGCCGCGTCCTTCCTCGAAGCGCACGTCGCGGCCGAGCGCATGCGGCACGACAAGGATATCGGAAAACAGGATCGATGCGTCGAAGCCGAAGCGTTCGATCGGCTGCAGCGTCACTTCGACGGCGAGATCCGGGTCGTAGCAAAGATCGAGGAACGATCCGGCCCGTCTCCTCGTCTCCCGGTATTCCGGCAGATAGCGGCCGGCTTGGCGCATAATCCAGAGCGGCGGCGGAAACGCTGCCTTGCCTCTCAACACGTCCAGCACGATCCGGTCTTGAGGCATTGAGCGCTCGCCTTTCCAGGCTTCCCTATAATTAAATATTCTATTTTTAGGAATCTTATGATTCTAAGAGTCTGTTGGTTGTGGTGGTTGTCTCCTGTCCCGCTTTGCCCTGGAAAAGACCAGCCAGCATATTGTCGCGCGCTTCTCCAACGGGATTGCAGGACTTTGTGGAAAGCCGGGAATTTCCGACTGGAGTCAATGCGTTGCCGCCAGGCCAAGGAACTTGCCCTTGTGGATGAAGCGAAGGCAAAAAGCTCCGTCCCCGGACTTGTCCCCAACCGCCCGAAGAAGCCGACAGCACATCGAATTGTGGACAAACCGGCATCTGATACAGTCGCTTGGCGGTGGCCGAGTTTTCCGCCCGGCTTATCCACATCGGCCCACAGCCTGGAATGTATCCTGTGAACAAACCGCAGAGCTTCTTTCACCTTCACCTGATTTCCGACGCCACCGGCGAAACGCTGCTGGCCGCCGGCCGCGCCGCTTCCGCGCAATACAAGGATGCGCGCGCCATCGAACACATCTACCCGCTCATCCGCACCGAAAAACAGGTGACGAAAGTGTTCGAGGACATCGAGGAGGAGCCGGGCATCATCCTCTACACCGTCGTCGACCAGAAGCTTGCCCGTGGCATCGATGAACGCTGCGCGGCGATGGGCCTGCCTTGCGTCTCGGTACTGGAGCCGGTGCTGACGGTGTTCCAGTCCTATCTCGGCACGCCGGCCGGCCGCCGCGTCGGCGCCCAGCATGTGCTGGACGCCGAATATTTTCGCCGCATCGACGCGCTCAATTTCACCATGGAGCATGATGACGGCCAGCTGCCGGCCAATATGGATGATGCCGACATCGTGCTTGTCGGCATCTCACGCACCTCGAAGACGCCGACCAGCATCTATCTCGCCAATCGCGGCATCAAGACCGCCAACATCCCGATCGTGCTCGGCGTGCCGGTGCCGGAAAGCCTGGTCTACGCCAGGAGGCCACTGATCGTCGGCCTGATCGCCACTGCCGAGCGCATCTCCCAGGTCCGGCAGAACCGCGTTCTCGGCAACAGCGCCTACGAGCCGACCGATTACGTCGACCGCGCCGCGATCGCCGAAGAACTCGCCTACGCCCGCCAGATCTGCACACGGCATGGCTGGCCGATGATCGATGTCAGCCGCCGTTCGATCGAGGAGACGGCGGCGGCTATCGTTGCCCTGCGCGGCAAGACGCGCTAGGGCGTGTGATATTCAGGTGATGCCGGCCTACAAACGGCGGCTTCCTGCGCTTCCGGTGCTCACGTACTTTAAGTACACTCCGCTCCGGTTCTCGGAAGCCACCACTCTCGGCGCGGCCTGACCTGAATCTCGACACACCCTAGTGAGCGCCAGAAAACGGGCGAAAAAAATGGCCGAAAAAATCATCCTTGCCTCGGGCAGCCCGTTCCGCAAGGCGCTGCTTGTCAATGCCGGCGTTGTGGTCGAAGCGGTTCCGGCTTCTGTCGACGAACGTGCGCTGGAGGCGCCGCTGCAAAATAGTGGCGTGTCGCCGGAGGACGTCGCCCTGGTGCTTGCCGAGGCCAAGGCCACCGAAGTCAGTGAGCGCAAGCCCGGCGCCCTGGTGCTCGGCTGCGACCAGACGCTGTCGCTCGGCGACGAGCTGTTCCACAAGCCGGCCGACATGGAAGGCGCGCGCCGTCATCTGCTGGCGTTGTCGGGCAAGACGCATCAGCTCAACAGTGCCGTCGTGCTGGCCCGTGACGGCCAGGTTCTGTGGCGGCATGTCGGCATCGCCAGCCTGACCATGCGCAAGCTCGATCCGGCCTTCATCGGCCGCCATCTGGCGCGCGTCGGCGCCAAGGCGTTGTCCAGCGTTGGTGCCTACCAGATCGAAGGCGAGGGCATCCAGCTGTTCGAAAAGATCGAGGGCGACTACTTCACCATTGTTGGCCTGCCGCTTTTGCCGGTGCTGGCCAAGCTGCGTGATCTCGGGGCGATCGATGGCTGAGGCCTCGAAAAAAGCCTTCGTCACCGGCCACCCGATCGGCCATTCCAGGTCACCGAAGATCCACGGCTACTGGCTGGCGAAATACGGCATCGACGGCGTCTACGAGGCCATTGACGTTGCGCCAGAAGCGTTTGCCGAATTCCTGCAAACGCTGCAGGCACAAGGCTATAGCGGCGGCAACGTCACCATCCCGCACAAGGAGGCCGCCTTCGCATTGGCGGCGCGCCGCGACGACGCGGCCGAACAAATCGGTGCGGTCAACACACTGTGGTTTGAGGATGGCGAATTGTGGGGCGGCAATACCGATGCCCATGGCTTTGCCGCCAATCTGGACGAGTATGCATCGGGTTGGGCGGCCGACGGCCCGGCCGTTGTGCTCGGTGCCGGCGGTGCCGCTCGCGCGGTCATCCATGCGCTGAAGCAACGCGGCGTCAACGATATCCGCATCGTAAACCGGACGCTTGCGAGGGCGCAGGAGCTGCGCGACCGCTTCGGTGCCGGCGTCTCCGCCCATGGCATGGCGGCGACCGGCGAGTTGCTCGAAGATGCCGGCCTGCTGGTCAACACGTCAGCGCTCGGCATGCATGGCAATGAAGGCCTGTCCGCCGATCCGGGCAGACTGCCCGACCGCGCCATCGTCACCGACATCGTTTATGTTCCGCTGGAAACGCCGTTGCTCGCCGCAGCCAGCGCGCGCGGCCTCAAGACCGTCGATGGGCTCGGCATGCTGCTGCACCAGGCGGTGCCCGGCTTCGAGCGCTGGTTCGGCACCAGGCCGCAGGTCACCGCCGAACTGCGGCAAATGATCATTGCCGATATCGGCGCGAAGCCATGATCGTGCTCGGCCTCACCGGATCGATCGGCATGGGCAAGTCGACCACGGCAAAGATGTTTGCCGAGGCCGGCGTGCCGGTCCATGATTCCGACGAGGCGGTGCATCGCCTCTATGCCGGCAAGGCCGCCCCCATGGTCGAGGCGGTCTTTCCCGGGACCACCCGATCCGGTGCGGTCGATCGCACAAAGTTGGCCGAACGGGTGCTCGGCGATGCCGCCGCGCTGAAACGGCTGGAAGCGATCATCCATCCGCTGGTCCGTGCCGACGCCGATGCCTTTCTGGCGCAAAATCGTGCCGCCGGCGCGCCACTTGCCGTGCTCGATATACCGCTGCTGTTCGAGACCGGCGGCCGCGATCGCGTCGACAAGGTTGTGGTCGTCACCGCGTCGGCCGAGATCCAGCGCGCCCGCGTGCTGGCGCGCCCGGGCATGAGCGAGGAAAAGTTTGCGTCGATCCTGGCCAGGCAGGTTCCCGACGCCGAAAAGCGCCGGCGCGCCGACTTCGTCGTCGACACCGGCCAGGGCTTTGACGCCGCCCGCGCGGCTGTCAATGCGATCGTCGCCGAACTAGTCGGGGATAAAGCAGCCAGTCCGGGTTAAGAGGCTTGCAGCCCACATTACTTGTTGCCATTTTGTTCCGGGTGTGATTCGGCTAGAATGACGCGGAACCAATGGACTGATTCGATGCGTGAGATCATCTTCGATACGGAAACCACCGGCCTCGACACGCGCGAGGACCGCGTCATCGAGCTTGGCGGCATCGAGCTGGTCAACCGCTTTCCGACCGGCCGCACCTTCCACAAATACATCAACCCACAAGGCCGCCCGATTCATCACGAGGCGCAGGCCGTGCACGGCATCAGCGCCGCCGATCTTCAGGGCAAGCCGACTTTCATGGAGATCGCCGAGGAGTTCCTGGCCTTCATCGACGGCGCCAAGCTGGTCGCCCATAATGCCGGCTTCGACATCGGCTTCCTCAACCTCGAATTCGGCCGGCTTGGTCATCCGGCCATCGATCCGGGACGGATCGTCGACACGCTGGCGCTGGCGCGCCGCAAGCATCCAATGGGTCCCAATTCGCTCGACGCGCTCTGCCGCCGCTATGGCATCGACAATGGCCGTCGCACCAAGCATGGCGCGTTGCTCGATTCTGAATTGCTGGCCGAGGTCTATATCGAGCTTATCGGCGGCAAGCAGGCCAGCCTCATCCTCGACAGCATCATGACGCCGGCGGGCGGACGACAGAATGTCGACGATATCGACATTTCGATCGGCGTCAGGCCCATCGCCTTGCCCTCGCGCCTGACCGATGCCGAGCGCGCAGCACACGCGGGCATGGTTGGCAGCCTCGGCGAAAAGGCGCTTTGGCTGCGCATCGGCCGGGAAGCGAGTTCCGCGGCATAGTGATTTTGAGCGGAGTGATCCGTCGCCCCCTCTGTCCTGCCCTTTTAGCCACCACTTGGCATCTCCCCCTCAGTGGGAAAGATTGGCAGTCCCAGCGCCTCGGATAGTGTCCTGAAGGTTCTGCAAAAAGTTTTGGAGAGAGAACGGCGCTTGCTCTGAAGGGCGAGCGGCCATGGCACGGTGGTGACGTTGCAATCACCGATT
>NZ_JAMYKZ010000032.1:0-28714 GCF_040317735.1 Mesorhizobium sp. M1399 | reverse complement strand
GCGGCCGGCAAGCAGTTGGTCCAGAAGTTCCTTCTCAATAGCCATGCGATGATTCTCTCCTTTCCATCATCATGGCCTCGCGCACAGAATTCCCGACAGTCCCGCGTTTCACAGCCCCCAACTACATCAACACTATGGCCGAGGAGATCGCCACCCCTGCTGATTCTACCATGACCCCGTGCGCGATGCGTCAGGTCGTGGCCAGGAACATCGCATCTAGCCAGCAGCATCGCGCCGGTTAGCCGCGTCTCGACAGCAAGCCGAAGGGCATCCATGAGGTCAGGACAGGGAAGCAGACCGTCAGTTCGAAGAAAGAAGCTGAATCCGGAAGCGGCGAACCCGCTCCCACGATTTGAGAATCAGCGCAAGTCTGATTCCGCGTCTCGCTGGCGCAGAGGCATTCAAAACGGCTGCGTAGACCACACCTCGAACAATCCAGCGAGAATGCCGAAAGCTACCCAGATGAGGACCAATCGGATCCCGACCACAACGTAAGGAACTGCTCGACGAAACAAAATAGGACCTTGTTTTTGGGCTGTTTGCAGAGCGGTCCGTGAATCTACCGGAGGCCGAAACGAAAGGAAACTGACTCACGGGCAGAAAACAGGGCTGCAAAGTTGGGTTAAGGCGCTTTGCGACGGTGGCACGAGATTATGTCGTTCGGAGCCCTCGCATGACCGATTGGCGGGCTCGAAAAATTGACAAGCCACGTCTGAAGGCACTGCCGCAAGATTTCTTTACGATCAAAGACTTGCGGGGCCACGGCCGATTGAGCATCCCGCCGAAATCCTCCTCTTGCTGGCACGATCTGCGATTTGCGACGACAGTAATCCGATCGCCTGTGAGGTGCAGTGCACCTCGACCTCCTGCGCATCAATTCCAGCCCGTCCTCGGCCTCCTTCACCTAGTGGGTCCGTGAGACTCAACTTCTCTTCCAGGTTTTCAAAACAGAGCACCTGCAGCCCTTGACAGCGCATCATTGGCGTCCGCTTAAAAGCCTCCACCCAGTCCTTCGGCAAAGCCCTGAATAGGTTGGCCGTTGGGTGAACGACCATGAGAGGGCTGCGCTTTAGAAAGCCTTCACCTGTCCAGCGTTCCGTCCCGTCGCGGTATCCCGTAGAATCGAACCTGTCGGTCAGGCTCATCGGTCTGCCTCTTGTTCCCGTTTAGTTCCACTGAAAAGGAGACGTAAATCGAAAGTCTTGTCGACACCGCTTTTCTTAATCGATTGTAGAGGCCGGCCGGCTTTGCCGATGCCTTGCCTTTCGCACTGCAGCATCATATCGCTCGATTCACCAGCCTTTCCAATCTCCTGCAACCGGGGAGCAAGCATGACCAAGTGGGTCTACACCTTTGGCGACGGCGCGGCGGAAGGCCGTGCCGGCGACCGCAATCTGCTCGGCGGCAAGGGCGCCAATCTAGCCGAAATGTGCAGCCTGGGCCTGCCGGTGCCGCCGGGCTTCACCATCACCACCGAGGTCTGCAACGCCTATTACGCCAACGGCCACACCTACCCGGCTTCGCTGGAAGCGGATGTTGCGGTCGCGCTTGACCATATCGGCCGGCTGACCGGGCGCCGTTTCGGCGATCCGTCGAAACTGCTTTTGGTGTCGGTCCGCTCAGGGGCGCGCGCCTCGATGCCAGGCATGATGGACACCGTGCTCAATCTCGGCCTCAACGACGAGACGGTCGAAGCCTTGGCCACCGATTCCGGCGATCCGCGCTTTGCCTATGACAGCTACCGCCGTTTCATCCAGATGTATTCCGATGTCGTCATGGGCCTCGACCATGAGGTGTTCGAGGAAATCCTTGAAGACCAGAAGGGCGGGCTCGGCCGTGAGCTCGACACCGAACTGACTGCCATCGAATGGCAAGGCGTGATCGCGCTCTACAAGGCCAAGGTCGAGGAGGAGCTCGGCAAGCCGTTTCCGCAGGATCCGAGCGAGCAGCTCTGGGGCGCTATCGGCGCGGTGTTTTCCAGCTGGATGAACAACCGCGCCATCACCTATCGGCGCCTGCACGACATTCCCGAAAGCTGGGGCACGGCGGTCAACGTCCAGGCCATGGTCTTCGGCAACATGGGCGACACCTCGGCCACCGGCGTCGCCTTCACCCGCAATCCGTCGACCGGCGAAAAGCAGCTCTATGGCGAGTTCCTGGTCAACGCCCAGGGCGAGGATGTCGTTGCCGGCATCCGCACGCCGCAGAACATCACCGAGGCTGCGCGCATTGCCGCCGGCTCCGACAAGCCGTCGCTGCAGAAACTGATGCCGGACGCCTTCCAGGCTTTCGTCAGTATCTCCGACCGCCTGGAAAAACATTACCGCGACATGCAGGATCTCGAATTCACTATCGAGCGCGGCAAATTGTGGATGCTGCAGACCAGGTCCGGCAAGCGCACTGCCAAGGCGGCGCTGAAGATTGCCGTCGACATGGCCAGGGATGGACTGATTTCGAAGGAGGAGGCCGTCGCCCGCATCGACCCGGCCTCGCTCGACCAGTT
Source organism: Mesorhizobium sp. M1399 (assembly GCF_040317735.1). NCBI lineage: Bacteria > Pseudomonadati > Pseudomonadota > Alphaproteobacteria > Hyphomicrobiales > Phyllobacteriaceae > Mesorhizobium > Mesorhizobium sp. M1399. Next base: position 26,211 of record NZ_JAMYKZ010000032.1, on the reverse strand, counting down.
GCTGCATCCGACAATCGATCCAAAGGCGGCGCGCGACATTATCGGCGTCGGCCTGCCTGCTTCGCCGGGTGCTGCCACCGGCGAGGTCGTCTTTTCCTCCAATGACGCCGAGGAGGCCAAGGCGCAAGGCCGCAAGGCGATCCTGGTGCGCATCGAGACCAGCCCCGAAGATATCCACGGCATGCATGCGGCCGAAGGCATCCTGACGACGCGCGGCGGCATGACCAGCCACGCCGCGGTGGTGGCGCGTGGCATGGGCAAGCCTTGCGTTTCAGGAGCCGGCTCGCTTCGCGTCGACTACAAGGCCGGCACGCTGATGGCGATGGGATCGACCTTCCGCAAGGGCGACATCATCACCATCGACGGCGGCAACGGCCAGGTGCTGAAGGGCGCGGTACCGATGCTGCAGCCCGAACTCTCGGGCGATTTCGCCGCCATCATGGAATGGGCCGACGGCGCGCGCCGCATGAAGGTGCGCACCAATGCCGAGACGCCGCTCGATGCGCGCATGGCGCGCTCCTTCGGCGCCGAAGGCATCGGCCTTTGCCGCACCGAGCACATGTTCTTCGACGGCGACCGCATCATTGCCATGCGCGAGATGATCCTGGCCGATACGGAAAAGGACCGGCGAACGGCGCTGGCCAAGCTGTTGCCGATGCAGCGCTCGGATTTTCTTGAACTGTTCGAGATCATGGCCGGCCTGCCGGTGACGATCCGCCTGCTCGATCCGCCGCTGCACGAATTCCTGCCAAAATCCGAAGAGGAGGTGGCCGAGGTCGCGGCCGCCATGAACGTGTCGCCGGAAAAGCTCAGGCGACGCACCGAAGCGCTGCACGAGTTCAATCCAATGCTCGGCCATCGCGGCTGCCGACTTGCCGTCTCCTATCCCGAGATCGCCGAGATGCAGGCGCGCGCCATTTTCGAGGCGGCCATCGAGGCCGGCAGGAAGGCTGGCGCGCTGGTGGTCCCGGAGATCATGGTACCGCTGGTCGGGCTGGTGAAGGAGCTCGAGTTCGTCAAGGCACGCATTGATGCCGTCGCCAAAAGCGTGATGGAGGAGAGCGGCGTCAGGATCGGTTATCTGACCGGCACAATGATCGAACTGCCGCGCGCCGCGATCCGCGCCCACGTCATCGCCGAGGCTGCCGAATTCTTCTCCTTCGGCACCAACGATTTGACCCAGACCACCTTCGGTATCTCGCGCGACGATGCGGCTTCGTTCCTCGAGACCTACCGGCAAAAAGGCATCATCGAGCAGGACCCATTCGTATCGCTCGATATAGAGGGCGTCGGCGAACTGGTGCGGATGGCGGCCGAGAAGGGCAGGGCGACGCGGCCCGACCTCAAGCTCGGTATTTGCGGCGAGCATGGCGGAGACCCGGCCTCGATCCATTTCTGCGAGAAGGTCGGCCTCGACTACGTCTCGTGCTCGCCCTACCGCGTGCCGATCGCCAGGCTGGCCGCCGCGCAAGCGGCGGTGCAAGCTGCGAAAGCCGGAGCGTGAATAGATCCCGACCGAAGATTCCTCCGCGCAGCAAGGAAGGTTGATGTTTTCCACCCGCCGTGTGAAATGGCCGCGGGATGGTGCACATGCCTGATGATGAACAAACCGCTGCGGCGCGCTGGTCGGTGAGGTCCGAGCTCCGCGCCGTCGGTCGCGACAAGCCGCTGCTCGCGGTGCTGGCAGCGATCCTCTGCCTTTATTGTGCGTTTATCGCCGGACCGATCGTCTATGCGGTGCTGGCCATCAACGGCATTGCGGATTTCTTCAAATAGAGCCGGTTCCGGCGATCTCGCGCCGGTCCGGCGCGCTGTATCGGCCCCGAAATTGCTCGGCCTGGATGAAATTGCTTAGCCGGGATGAAACTGTTCGCGTATATCGTTCGTACCTGTAGCGGGTGCGGGAGGACACGTGACGATAAGAATCAGACTCCCAGGCGGGACTTTGAAGATCAAGAAAAGGGACGAGCTGCGGCGCCGCGAGCAGAATCGCGAGGTGCCGGTTTGGCAGGTCGGCAATTACTTCGTCATCTGGTGGCCGAGCGGCATGTCCGATCGCCCATCCTCGCCCAGAAAATCCTCGCCCAGGAAATAGCCCGCGCACCGACGATCCCGACTGGGCAATGACGCCTCCGTGCGGGATCAGGAACCGCCCTGCGCGCGCCAAACCTCCAAGGCCGCTCGCCAAATCCCAAAAATAGTCAGCGGGCAGGCGTTGACTCTTCCGCCACGGAAGGTCTCTTGTGCTGCATTGCACAATGGGGCGGTGGAATCGATGGCGGTGCGTATCAGAATGCCTGGCGGCACGCTGAAGGTGAAGGTGTACCGCGAATTGCGCGATCGCGAACGCGCCCGCCGCATACCTGTCGTCAGGCTCGGCCGCGTCTATTTCACCTGGTGGTCGAACCGCCAGCGCCTGATTGACGAACAGTCGCCAGGATGAAGCTCCGTCGCCCGGGCATGCGCCTGCCCGCCCGGCGCCGCGAAGCCTCCGCAGCTCGCAAAATAAGTTGATGATGCTGCTGTTGACTCTTCCGTAACGGAAGGGCTCTACTTACCGCATTGCACACAATTGCTGCGTTGCACAACGGGAGTTGGACCGATGGCGGTGCGTATCAGGTTGCCGGGCGGCACTCTGAAGATGAAGACCTATCGTGAGTTGCGAGCCAGGGAACGCGACCGCCGCGTGCCTGTGATGAAGATGGGCTCGCTGTATTTTGTCTGGTGGTCGAAGTCTCAAGGCCAAGAAAAGCCACAGGACAACCCTCGATAAACTAACAAGTTTGCAACATGATCAGCATCAGTGCCGGCTCATACGACGGCAGGTTTGAGCCGCAGCTTCGGATGGCAATAGTCTGTCGTGGAGCAGGTTTGATCCATTTTGCAGGTTTGATCCATTTTTTAGTATGCGTGGCCAAGGAACTGGCCGGTGAGAACAAAACCTGCGTCTGACGGCTTGGGATCAATCGGATGTTAGCGCGGTGACGAGAGCCTTTAACGCACGGTTACTGACTTACAGCACGCACTGTGACCTGGCGCCGTGATGGCGCTTTTGGGATCGCTGCCTCGACTTTGATCTGCTCGATCTGGAACAGATGCGCCGCGCAATCGGCGGCGCAGGCTCCAAAGAACGGCTGCGGATCAGCGTTGGAATCCACGAGCATCTGTTCTTACCGATTTGTAACCAAATTCACGCGAACGTTCGCGTGACGGCTCCAAATCCCGACATCATTTCTGCCCAGTTTCCAGGCGCCAAACCCGCCCCGGTGCCAGAAACGGGTGTTGCAGAACCCGCCCACGCACGTCCGCTCAATTCCTCCAGACGAATTCATCGGCGACCTTGTCCTCGCCTCCGCGCTCGCCAGTAACCTGCGCCTCCAATATCCAAGGGCCAGGATCGTGTTCCTTTGCGAGGCGGACTTTTGCCGGTCCCTGATGGCTCATGGCGTCGCCTCGGACGTGGTGGCGTTCCGGCGCGTTCGGATGGGTTGCACTCCTGTGCAGCGTGGTCGCGAGCTTTACGCGATGGTGCCCGCTCTGCGCCGGTTACAGTTCGATCAGACTATCGACGTGGCCGATTCCAAAATCTCACGCACCATCGGTCAGGCTCGTCAATGCCAAGACTCGCGTCGGATACGATCCTCCCGAAAGTTGTTGCGCTGGCTGGAACGCCAGCCCGCCAACGTCGCAACCAAGCCGTTTGGCTTTGGTTGCCAGTATTATTCTCTACCGATATCTTTCGCCGCTTGAGGCGCTTGGCGTGGAGTGCGCAGGTCCCAACGATTGAGCCGCTGCCGTTGGAGACCGCCAGGGCATTGGCGCTTCTCGACGGGATCCTCATCGGCGTAACGCCTTCATAGCCGTTCATGCGGGAGCGAGCGAGCTTCCGGGGCGGCAATGGCAACCGGAACGTTTTGCGCTGGCGATCGACGAGATCTGCGACAGACCGCGTTGGACTTCCTGCTTGTCGGCGGCCTTGATGAACGGGCATCTGCCGAGCGCATCCTCGCCAAGGCCGCTTCGCCGGTCGTCAACGTGGTCCGGGCTCTGTCACTAGCAACGCTGCTGGCGGTCCTCGGCCAGGCACGCCTGTTTCTAGGGAACGAGAGTGGCCCGAGCACATGGCCGCCGCCGCGGGAACGCCGGTTGTCGGTCTCTTCGGCCTGACCGCCCGGCCGTCTGAGGTCCTGTCGCCGTGGGCAGGGTTACGCCGCGGCCCTCGATACTTTTGCGAGTCCATAGCCTCAGGAACCTGTGCCGCCGGACCGATGCGAGCAAGGCTTGCTGCGTCTGGCGACTTGAGGTCAAAGCGGTTGCCGACGCGGTGCGCGCGATCCTTTCACGTACGGTTAAGGACGTGGAGCACGCATTGTGACCTCGCGCTTGCCAAAGGTCAGGCCGGCGGTCAAATTGCCGCTGCCGACGCTTTTGCAGGGGCATCGTCCCGATTTCCGCCTTGATGCGGGTCCTGGGGTCGCCGCTTCACTCTTGATCTAGCCGACCCGGAAACAATCGATGCGCCTGTTCCAAAAGCATTTTTGCGCGGTTGCGATAACGCTGTGGGCTATCTCGCCTGGCAACGCCCAGTTGCTCGTCGAACCGACGCTGCACATCAAGCCCGAGGCAGGTAGCGGCCGCGTCGCGCTGACGCTCGATGCCTGTGGCGGAAAGACCGACACACGGATTCTCTCGGCGCTGGTGGAAAACAAGATTCCCGCCACCATTTTCGTCACCGGCATCTGGCTGAAGCACAACGCCGGCGCCATCGAGATCATGCGGGCGCATCCCGAACTGTTTGAATTGGAAAACCATGGTGGCCGCCACGTCCCGGCCGTCGACACGCCGCAAAAGATCTATGGCATTCGCAGTGCCGGCAGCCCGCAGGCCGTGCTGGCCGAGGTCGAATCCGGTGCTGCCGCTCTCGCCGTGACCGGCGAGCCGGCGCCGAAATGGTTTCGCGGTGCGACCGCCGAATACAGCCCGTCGGCAGTCGCGATGATCCGCAAGCTTGGCTTCAAGATCGCCGGATTCTCTGTCAATGGCGACGGCGGCTCATTGCTCGGCGCAAAAGAGACCGCCCGGCGCATTGCCGCGGCAAACGACGGCGACGTTATCATTGCTCATATCAACCAGCCGACCCATGCGGCCGGCGAAGGCGTAGTGCAGGGACTTCTGGCGCTGAAGGCCAAGGGCCTCACCTTCGTGCGGCTCGACGATGCCGACGGTGTCGGCAATGAAGGCACCACCGACTGATCAGTCGGGCGTGGCCTCGATGGTCACCTTGCTTGGGTAGAATGCGCCGTGATCGCGGATATCCGCCATCTCGTCGAACGGCCGCTCATAGGCCCACATCGCATCCTTGCCTGCATCGCCGGCGGGCAGCACGCTCCAATAGCTGGCGTCGCCCTTGTAGGGGCAATGGGTCGAGTGCTCGGTCTTGCCAAGCTGCTTGAAGTCGATGTTGGCGAACGGAATGTAGAAAACGGGGGCATAGGGCGATTCGGTCAGCACCTTGACCATTCTGGACGAGGCGATGACGACATCGCCGACGCGCACCGTCACTGTGCCCTTGTAAGGCTCCACGGTGATGATCTTGCCCGGATTGCGCTGAAAGCCGGGTGACGGGTTTGCGATCTGGTCCATGTCGAATCTCCTTGCCTCGACCCCAAATGTGTCTGGCAAGCGCGTTGTGCAAGACCTGCCTGCCGCGCCGCCAAAGCGTCGCCCGCGGGGGCAAGTCTCACCTCTCTCTTCCGCTTCGCCGAAAACTCAGGCGGCGGCCTGGAATGCGTCCATCAGCCCAGCATAGGCGGCGGCAATGCCGGCCACCGGATTGGAGCTTTTCGAGGTGGTCTCGACCTTCAGCGCACCACCCCTGGCCGGCAAGGTGAGCAGCAGGAACTGGCGATTGCCGCGATCGCCGACGCAGGCGGCAGCGACGTGCTGGCTTTCGCCCTCGTTCTCGACGCACATCTTGAACAAGAGCGTGCCGCCGACCGCTTCGAGGGCGCCACCGACGACCTCGACGAATTCATCTTCGGAAACGGTTTTGGCGTCGGGCACCAGATCGGCCTGCGCGACATCGGCCGCTACCAGATCGGCCAGACTTTCGGCAAGCGTATTTTCGAGGGCTTTGTCGTCGAGCTGCGCGTCCATGCGAACCTCTTTCATTCGCCAATCGCGCCCCGCCTGTTAATCAACGTTAACGCCGAGCATGGCCGGATTGTGGCGAATTTCGCCTCACTTGGCTCTATGCACCGCTCCAGCCCGGTTCTGGCTGGACAATGCGCCGGTTCGTCCCACAATGGCGAAAAAAATAACGGGAGGAACAAGATGCTCGGGCTGATGCAGGAATGGCCGCTGCTTTGCCACAAGCTGATCGACAACGCCGAGCGGCAGCACGGCAGCCGCGAGATCGTGTCGCGTTCGATCGAGGGGCCGATCGTGCGCAGCACATATGCCGAAATCCATCATCGTGCCCTGAAGGTCGCCGAGCGGCTCGAGCGGGACGGTTTTGGGCTTGGCGACCGCATCGCGACCCTGGCCTGGAACACCGCGCGCCACATCGAGGCCTGGTACGGCATCATGGGTGTCGCCGCGATCTATCACACGCTCAACCCGCGGCTCTTTCCCGAGCAGATCACCTGGATCATGAACAATGCCGAGGATAAGGCGATCTTCGTCGACCTGACCTTCCTGCCGCTGCTTGAAAAGATCGCCGGCGCGGTCAAGTCGCTGAAGCAGGTTATCGTGCTGACCGACAAGGTGCATTTGCCCGAGACTGCGCTGCCCAATGTCGTTGCCTATGAAGAATGGCTTGCCCAAGCCGACGGCAACTTCGCCTGGAAGACAGTCGATGAAAACACCGCCGCCGGCATGTGCTACACCTCGGGCACGACGGGCGACCCGAAGGGCGTCCTCTACAGCCACCGTTCGAACGTGCTGCACGCCATGATTGAAGCGATGCCCGACGCCATGGGCCTGTCGTCGCGCGATACCATATTGCCGGTCGTGCCGATGTTTCACGCCAATGCCTGGGGTCTTGCCCAGAGCGCGCCGATGATTGGCGCCAAGCTGGTCATGCCCGGCTGCAAGATGGATGGCGCTTCGATCTACGAGCTGCTCGACACCGAGAAGGTGACCTTCAGCGCCGCCGTGCCGACGGTGTGGATGATGCTCCTCCAGCATCTGGAAGAGACCGGCAAGAAACTGCCCTATCTGCAGAAAGTCGTCATCGGAGGCGCGTCCTGTCCACGCGCGATCACGACGAAGTTCCAGGACAATTACGATGTCCAGGTCGTCCACGCCTGGGGCATGACCGAGATGTCGCCGGTCGGCACGCTGTGCACCCTGAAGCCGGACTATGCCGGGCTGAAGGGCGACGCCCGCTTCGCCGTCCAGCAGAAGCAGGGCTTTACGCCGTTCGGTATCGAAATGAAGGTAACGGACGACGACGATAACGAACTGCCATGGGACGGCAAGACCTTCGGCCGGCTCAAGGTCCGCGGGCCGGCCGTCGCGCGCGCCTACTATGGCGGCATCGGATCCGAACAGTTCGATGAAGACGGCTGGTTCGATACCGGTGATATCGCGCATATCGACCCCGGCGGCTACATGCAGATCACCGATCGCGCCAAGGACGTGATCAAGTCGGGCGGCGAATGGATCTCGACCATCGAGCTCGAGAACCTCGCGGTTGGCCATCCGGACGTGGCTGAGGCCGCCGCCATCGGCATTCAACATTCCAAATGGGGCGAGCGGCCTTTGCTCGTGGTCGTCCGCAAGCCGGGCAGGGAGCCGACCAAGACGGACATCCTCGCCTTCATGGACGGCAAGGTGGCGAAGTGGTGGATGCCGGACGACGTCGCCTTTGTCGGCGAAATCCCACACACCGCTGCCGGCAAGATCCAGAAGACTACCTTGCGTCAGCAGTTCCGGGATTATCACCTGCCGACGGATTGACCGGAGATGCGGCGTCTTTTCGCCTTCAAGCCGCCGCTGAAAGGCATTATGCCTTTGTTCGGGTTGGGGCAGCGCAGAAAACAATGATGGTAATTCCCGAGCGACAAACGTCGAGGGCTGCCGGTTGGTCGCGGCGCACCGGCGCTTTTTCGGCGGTCCTGCTGCTGACGGTTCTCATCGGCCACCGATATGATCTCGTCGAGACTCCGGCTTTCCTGTGGGTGCTCGGCGTTGTCGCCTTGCTGGCCGCGTTTGCGCTTTTGTTTGCCGGGTTTGCCTTTGCGCGATTGTGGAATTTCGGTGATCGCGGCGGCCACGACCTGACCGCCGGCGCTTTGTTGGCGCTTCTGGTGCTCATCCCTTACGCTGTCGCAGCCTATTGGGCGGCGACCTATCCGCCGCTGCGCGACATCTCGACGAATTTCGACGATCCGCCAGCGCTCGATATCTCTATCCGGACAAAGGATATGAACGAGCTTTTGCCGCTGACGCCCGGCGAGCAGCGCCTGCAAACCGAAGCGTATCCGCTTGTTACTGGACGCAGCTACAACTTGCCTTTCGATCGCGTTCTGGAGGCGGTCAAAACCGTGCTCGATCGGCGGGGCTGGCAGCTCGCGGCGCCATTTCCCGACGCCGTAGGGCAAAGCGACGTGACGGTCGATGCGGTCGCCAAGAGCTTCCTGATTGGCCTTCCCGCCGATGTCGCCATCCGCGTGAGTGATGACGGCGATGCGATCATCGTCGATATGCGCTCGGCCTCCCGTTACGGCCGCTATGACCTTGGCGACAATGCAGCGCGCATCACCGATTTCCTTGCCGAGCTCGACCAGGAAGTCGCCGGCCAGGTGGGCGTGGCGCCGGCGGAGTGATATTCGAAGTGTACTACTTTGCCGGCGAATAGACGCCGTCAATAGCCGGCGCGCCGTCGGTGTGGACAAGACCGCGCGCCACCAGGTCTTCCAGATGCGCAAGCACCGACAGGCCGGCCGCGGCATGCAGGCGCGGGTCGGTATCGCGATAGATCGCTTCTACCATAGTCCTGATCGTACGGTCGCCGCTGTTGATCCGCTCCAGAATCGCCCGTTCACGCATTTTGCGATGGGCTTTCAATCCGCGCATGAAGTTGCGCGGCTCGGTCACCGGCCCTCCATGACCGGGCAGCAGCAGCCGGTCGTCGCGCCCGATCAGCCGATCGAGCGATGTCATGTAGTCGGCCATGACGCCGTCCGGCGGTGCGACGATCGTCGTTGACCACGCCATGACGTGATCGGCCGAGAAAAGAATGCCGGTCCCCTCCAACGCGAAGGCCGCGTGATTGGCGGTATGGCCGGGCGTCAGCACCGTCCGGATCGCCCAGCCGTCACCGTCGATCACCATATCGTCCGGCAGCGCGATATCAGGAACAAAGTTGGTGTCGGCGCTGGCATCGAGCGGATTGACCTCGCCGGTGCGCAACGGCCGCGCCGGGCGATGCCGACCTTCCGCCAACATCACGGCACCTGTGTGCTGCTTCAGTCCTGCCGCCAGCGGCGAATGGTCGCGATGCGTGTGGCTGACGAAGATATGGCTGACCGGCCTGGTCCCGATCGCTTCGAGCAGCGTTCGAAGATGTGCCTCGTCATCCGGACCCGGATCGATTACCGCCAGCCTCTCGCGCCCGACGATATAACTATTGGTTCCGTGAAAGGTGAACGGGCTTGGATTGCGGGCCGTGATCCGAAGCACGTCTGGCGCAAGGGTCACGCCCTTGCCATAGGCCGGGTCGAAGCTGGTATCGAATCTCAGCGCCATGGCGAACGTCGCGACCTTTTTTGGGAGGAGGGCAAAACCGATTGCCGCATAGCACGGAAGCCAATATAGGAAAACGCAAGGCCGCGTTCGGCGGCAATCCGGAACGGGGAAGACCATGGCAATTGCAACGACGATGCGTCCGCTTGTTTCTCTCGCTCTGCCTGAAAAGGGCGCAGCCCGGCTGGCGGGCCAGCTTTTGCTGGCGATCGCCGGAACGCTGCTGCTGATCTTGTCGGCCAAGACGAAGGTTATGCTCGGACCGGTCGATATCTCGATGCAAACGCTTGCTGTCTTGCTGATTGCCGCCGCCTTCGGCATGCGCCTCGGCGTCGCCACGCTGCTTGTCTACATGGCCGAGGGCGCACTGGGCGTTCCGGTCTTCCAGAGCACGCCGGAAAAAGGCATCGGCATTGCCTACATGCTCGGTTCGACCGGCGGTTATCTAGCTGGCTTCGTCGTCATGGCGGCGATCGTCGGCTGGGCCGCCGATCGTGGCTGGGATCGCCATCCTATCAAGCTGTTCAATGCGATGCTGGTGGCCGAGATCGTCATGATGGCGATGGGCTTTGCCTGGCTGGCACTGTTGATCGGCCCGGAAAAGTCGTGGCAGTTCGGTGTGCTGCCCTTTATCGTCGGTGATCTGATCAAGGTTGCGCTGGCTGCGTGCCTGGTGCCGGCTGTCTGGTCGCTGCTGAAACGTTCGTGAAGCCGATCAAGAATCGGCATCGCTGTGCCTTGACCTCGGTCCCGCGGCTTACTGGCAGTTATGTCTCAGTGACGGCCTGTCGAAACAGCTTTTTATCGCAAACCGGAATGGCTCCGCAGGGATCCTGCCGCCGGCGGGCGCAACGACATGCTGGCGACCCGTCACATTAGCTTCAAGTCGGTCGACTAAGCACAACCGGGGTCGCCGCGCCAATGTACCGAAGAGCTAGGCATCACAGCGAATGCCCGACATCGCCTCTCGGGTGGCTGAAAAAGAAAGCGGCCCGATGATTATTTAGGCGCAGCTAATTTCATGGACAATTCGCGGGCAATTTTTTGATGAACTGTCCTGATTCTCGCGGCATGGTTGCTTGCTGGCATCGACACACTGTCGTAACCCTTGGCGCCGACATGCCCGCCCGCCCTGAGAGGGAGACACGTGACTAGCGCGGAAAAAACGACGAACAAGGCGAACATCCCGTCGCCGGGGCCGACCGCCGCGCCGGCAACGCGCTGGTATGCGGCTTCCGTCTTTCCTGGAAAGGAGCATGTCGCCGAGCGGCATCTCCGGATCCAGGGATTCCAGCCCTTTGTGCCTCGCTGCGAGAAAACCGTGCGTCATGCCCGGCGGCTCGAAACACGAGTTGCGGCTTATTTCCCCGGTTATATGTTCATCGCCCTGGACGTCGCGCTGCAACGTTGGCGCTCGGTCAACGGGACATTCGGTGTGCGCTCCCTTGTCATGCAAGGCGACCGGCCTTTGCCTGTCCCCTCGGGTCTGGTAGAGCGTTTCATTGCGCTAACGGGTAGGGACGGTCTGCTTGATTTCAGCGGCGGCCTCGCAGCCGGTGCTTCGGTCCGGATCCTTTCCGGCCCTTTCGCGGAAATGATCGGTCGCCTTGACCGGCTCGATCCAGCTGGAAGGGCTCGGGTTCTGGTTGCCATCATGAATGGCGAGATCCCTGTCGATCTTGATGCCAGGGATCTCGTAGCCATCGCATAATCGCAAGCATCGGCAAGGCGATGTAAATTGTTGTAGGATCGGCTCTCGGGGTTTCACCCGGGAGTGCGGTAGCCGTCCTTTGGTAGCAGGCGCTGTCTAGCGAGATCGTCTCATCGGCGCTGATTGAGAGTACGCGATATGCGAATAACAATGATTGGTGCCGGCTATGTAGGGCTCGTCTCGGGCGCCTGTTTCGCCGACTTTGGCCATCAAGTCTGCTGCGTCGATCGTGATGCGGAAAAGCTTGCCATGCTCAAGCTCGGCAAGATACCGATCTACGAGCCTGGCCTCGACGACCTCGTTACCACCAACACTGCGCAAGGCCGCCTGCGTTTCGACGACAATCTGGCCGATGCGGTTTCTCAATCGGATGTCGTCTTCATCGCCGTGGGCACGCCCTCGCGGCGTGGCGACGGGCATGCCGATCTGTCCTTCGTCTACGACGCGGCCGCTGAAGTCGGCCGCGCGCTCAAAGGATTTACGGTCGTGGTGACGAAGTCGACCGTCCCCGTCGGTACCGGCGATGAGGTGGAACGAATCATACGCGAGCAAAATCCCGACGCCGATTTTGCGGTGGTTTCCAATCCGGAGTTTCTTCGCGAAGGATCGGCGATCGAGGACTTCAAGCGGCCCGATCGCATCATTGTCGGGACCGATGCCGAAAGGGCCAAAGCGGTAATGGGCGAGATCTACCGCCCGCTCTCGCTGAACGTCGCTCCGATTTTCTATACGAGCCGGCGTACGGCGGAACTCACCAAATATGCCGGCAACGCGTTTCTGGCCATGAAGATCACCTTTATCAACGAAATTGCCGATCTCTGCGAGCGGTTGGGAGCCGATGTTCAGGACGTCGCACGCGGCATCGGAATGGACAACCGCATCGGCGCAAAGTTTCTACATGCCGGGCCGGGCTATGGCGGCTCCTGTTTCCCGAAAGATACGCTGGCGTTGGTCAAGACCGCGCAGGACGCGGCAAGCCCCGTGCGACTTATTGAAACGACGGTCTCGATAAACGACCAGCGCAAAAGGGCGATGGCGCGCAAGGTGGTCGAGGCCTGCGGCGGCTCGGTTCGCGGCAAGACTATCGGTATTCTCGGCCTTACCTTCAAGCCGAACACCGACGACATGCGCGATGCACCCTCACTGGCCATTATTCAGGCACTCCAGGATGCAGGCGCTTCGATCAAGGCCTATGATCCGGTCGGCATGGAGCAGGCACGCAAGATGATCGAGGGCGTTGAATTCGGAGAAAGCGCTTACGCGGTGGCCGACGGCTCGCATGCGATCGTTATCGTCACCGAGTGGAATGCGTTCCGGTCGTTGGATTTGAAGCGCCTCCGTGCACTCATGGCGACGCCGGTAATGGTCGACCTTCGAAATGTTTACCGCGGTCAGGACGTCGTGAAGGAAGGCATAGCTTATTCGAGCATTGGCCGAGAGCGGCACCTTGTCAAGTGAACGTCCGAGGACCGATTCGCGGGATTCAAATTGATCGCCACCACCATCCATTTACCCAACAAACGGCATCTCCTGCTCCGGATGCGCTTTCAGCTGCTTGGCGGATTAACATTCGCAATTCTGCTGCCAGCGTTGATCCGCTTGTCGTTCGATCAGGAGGTAATCCGGTCACCGAACCTGCAGGTTACGATCTTTGCGGCGTTTATCGCTCACACGACAGGTTATTTCTTTTATAAGCGCATTGGGAATTTCCCGGGCGTTGCCGCGGCTGGCTACATCCTGCCAACCTTCGCTCTGACCTACGGCCTGGTGTTCGCGACGATCTTCTTCTTCAGATTTGACTACAGTCGGTTCCAGGCCGCAGCGAGCTTCATTCAATCGACATTGTGGTATTTTGGTTTGAGTTTGGCCACCCGACGGCTTGATGCACACCGATTGGCGATAATTCCCGGCGGAGACGTCAACAGGCTGGAGAGCATACCGGGTGTTAACTGGCACAGGATTCATTCGCCCGACACCATCCTCGAATACGCGAGCGGCGTGGTTGCCGACCTTAGAGCCGACCTTTCGCACGAATGGGAGCGTTATATCGCCGACTGCGCGATCTCTGGAACGCCGGTCTATCATGTCAAACAAATCAGCGAGTCGCTCACAGGAAGAGTAGAAATTGAGCATCTGTCTGAAAATACCCTCGGCTCGTTGAACCCAAACCAAGCCTATCTGAAAATAAAGCAGGCAATGGACTGGACTTCTGCGCTGTTTGTTCTTGTTGCTTTCTCACCATTGCTGTTGTTCGTGGCGATTGCCGTAAAGGTAGATTCACCTGGGCCGGCGCTATTTAGACAAAAGCGAATGGGCTACAGAGGACTCCCCTACGAGGTCTATAAGTTTCGAACGATGAAGCTCAGCTACACGATTGGCGATGAGAAAGAAGCGGCCATCACAAAGGCCGGCGATGAACGCATCACTCGCTTGGGAAAGTTCTTAAGAAAATCAAGGATCGACGAGTTGCCGCAGGCGTTCAACATCCTGCGCGGCGAGATGAGCTGGATTGGTCCGCGGCCGGAAGCGCTCGTACTGTCGAACTGGTACGAGGCGGAACTGCCATTCTATCGCTACCGTCACATCGTGCGGCCTGGCATTACCGGATGGGCGCAGGTGAACCAGGGCCACGTTGCGGCCGTCGATGATGTTTTGGAGAAACTCCACTACGACTTCTACTACATCAAGAATTTCTCCCCTTGGCTCGACGTGCTGATTGTGTTTCGTACCATCCGAACAATGCTGACGGGGTTTGGTGCTCGTTGAGCTGGCAGGCATTGCAATGAGAGTTCGGTCTTTCGAGCTCAAACTTCGTGTGGTGGGCCGAGTACTCAGTGATTTCCTCAGGCGCATCCAAATCAATCCAATGTTTAGATTTATGAGATGATGTCGGTGATCAAAAAGTAGCTTAGATGAAACCGCCATCCACGCATCGCCGCGCTTTTTTGAAAGTCGCTCCAATGGCCGCCTTAGCCAGCGTCCGCAACGCGAAATCTGCTGTGGCTCCTTCAGAGGAAAAAGCATCAGTATCCGCAAGTGGCACCGTTGAAGCGGGGTGGCATGGGACGTTCTCAATTGTTCGCTCGGTTCAAGGAATACTTAGCGACAGATTCCCTTCCCCAAAAGACTGGGATGTAAAGGCCGGTAGTCCAGACGAGGACAGCACTGCCGCTGTGCAAGCTGCAGTTGACACCGGATATCATGTGGACTTGGCGAATCATCAGCCGGGAGGTGGATGCTACAATATTTCATCCACGATCCTTCCCAGAGAGATATATCCTGGTCTAATTGGTCGGGCAGCGCCGCACTCCGGCTCCGTAGATCGGGGAACGCAAATGAAGTGGATTGGCCCGCCAAACGAGCCAATCCTGCGTGTGGATACAGGCATACACGCCCCCACGATCAAGGGGGTTGCGTTCGATGGTAATCATCTCGCTTCGTATGGCGTTCATCTAAATGCGGGTGCGGGGGGCGCCATCCAGATGCCCTTCTTAGAAGATCTCAACTTTCGCGGCTATCGCAAAGCCGGTCTGTGTTTAGGGGCTGACGACACTGGTGTGTCTCGCAACGGGCAATTTCACCATATCACGGCCATGCGACTCAGTTTTTGGGGAGGCGCCTCAATCGAGGGCGTGAACAGCCAAACTGTTACAATCACCGCAGCCGTGCCGAGCATTGTCTCTTGGCCCGAGCATGGCCGTTCCGCGGGCGAACCTGTTGTTTTCGCGAATGAAGGTGGCGCTCTACCGTCGCCACTCGTGCCTGGTCGTACCTATTGGATCTCCCCAGCGGACCTCTCAAGCAATGGATTCGCAGTTGCCAGTACAATTGGCGGGCCGGCAATAGTGACAACAACGGTCGGGTCGGGAAAACATACGGCGCAGTTCGCTACCGCCACAGGCGTGGTTCTAAACGCTCAAAATGCAGAAATTCTCACGGCAATCGGTTTTTACTTCGACCCCTTTACGGCCGTGGGGGGCGGGCCATATACGCCACACAAGAACCACTTCCGTATCCTAGGTGGCGATCTGAACGTACCTGGAGGCTTTGTGTCTACCCGAGCCATCGACTGGGCCATAGACTGCACCGGCGCGGCAACGAGCTTAAACGTGCAACATTGGAAGTCGGAAGATATCCGACTGGTTAATCTACCAAACACAATGACTGCATCGGGCAGTAACATATTGAGTGGCATACATCATCGCTCGGGGCATGCATCAGGCGTCGAAGACGTTGTTTCAGTTAATTATCAGGGAGATTTTCCAACCTTGATTCAGAGTTCGATTCTCAGGGGGAATATACGAATCGGCGCTCTTGTGCACAAACAAGTTCGGCTCAAAGAGATTGAATACCATGCTGGAACTTCCGACATAATGGGATCAACCCTCCTGAGCGGTCCTTATTTAGCCAAGCTGGATGTCGAGGCGGAGGTTGGAATAAGAAGGGTTTGGAACAGCTCTGCATTAGAAGAGTGGCGTGACTCTTCCAGCAGGCTTCTCTTCAAGAACGATCGCGGATCTTTGTCGAAGATAAAAAGCATAGGCGGAAGTGGAATAAAGGGCGAAAACCTTGGGGGAACTCTGGTTGTTGATGGTGCATCGAGTACTGCAACCGTAGTGTTTCCCACCGCTGAACCGGATGCCAACTACCGTTTAGTTATCACTCCGCTAGATTTAAGCGGGAAGCCCTCCATAGGGAGCAATCGCGTATTGTTCGTGGAGCGTTCCACCGAGAAATTCACCGTGACGGTAGAGGCTGCGCCCGGTGCAGGAAGTTCGGTTGAATTCTCTTGGCTGTTGTTCCGGTAGTTATACCTCTGCGGCTTGGACCGCCGTCAATCGCCTTACTCTTCGCTCGTCGGAATTCAGGCGCCTTGCATAAGATAATCACAAGGGCGTGAAAGATCGCACCCGAAGCAGGATGGGCTTTAGGTGTGCTAGTAAAGGGACAATTTAAATTGGAAAATAGCAAGTATGTCGACGGCCGGTACTGGAGTGAAAATGCCAGCTTTCACGAGGAGGACGCTGCTTTCAAGGCAAAAAATTGCAACGAGGCAGTCAAGAGCTATGGCTTGGCGGGCCCCTTACGTGTGCTAGATGTCGGATGTGGAAGCGGAAAATTTCTATACGAGTTTTCCGAGCTTGTAGAGGGCGATTTCCTAGGGATTGACCTTGCCGAGGTTGCAATTGCCCGTGCCAACCACATCCACGCCAAGGAGAACGTAAAGTTTAAACTTACAGAGCCAAAGGATATTTCTGAGACATTTGACCTCGTTACAGTAAACGACGTGTTCGAGCACGTTGACGACTATATCGGGTTTATTAAATCAATAAAGCCTATCGGAAAAAACCATTATTTTAACATCCCGTTAGACATGCATGTACTGAGCGTCGCCTTTCTAAAATATATGTCGGCCAGGGAAAGAGTTGGCCATCTTCACTACTTTTCAAAAGAGTCGGCGCTGGCTACGCTGGAGTATTGCGGTTATTCGGTTCTGCGCGCGCAACTAAACCAGACCGCGCTTCATCGCATGGATGCTAAGGGAATGCTGTCGAAAGGAGCGGGGTTGGTGAGGTACGTTGCCTACAAGACAAGTCCGGAAATCTCAGTACGTCTCCTTGGTGGTGCTAGTCTTGGGGTGCTGTGCCGGGCGATGTGACGTAAATCGAGGAATGTCGCTTCATTGGCCAGCCAAGATATTGAGTTCGTCAAAAAGTGCTGCGCATCCAACTGCGTGTACGGCAAATAGCTGTCATCTTAGGCTTCAATGACCCACGTTTTGGTTGGAGAATCGGAAAGGCCGCCTACAATTGAGTCAAGGATCGAGATGAGAATTGGTATCGATGCATCGAACATTCGCCGTGGGGGTGGTGTGACCCATCTTGTGGAGATTCTTCGGGCGGCCGACCCTCAACGGCTCGGTATATCAGACGTTGTGGTCTGGGCGAACAGGGAAGTGCTACAGCAAATTGAAGATCGCAGCTGGCTGACAAAGCGGCATCACCGATACCTGGAAAAATCGCTGGCATTTCGAGCTTCGTGGCAACGATATCTGCTCCGACATGATGCTATATCCCAAGGATGTGACCTGCTGTTCTTTCCTGGCGGCACTAATTCTAGCGGTTTTCGTCCCGCAGTCGTCATGAGCCAAAATTTGCTTCCGTTCGAATTGCGAGAACTGCGGCGGTATGGCTTTTCAAGCTTAACAGTGAAATTGCTGCTGTTGCGGGCGACGCAGAGCACTTCCTTTAGAAACGCGTCCGGCGTGGTACTCCTGTCCCGTTATGCAAAGCAGGTCATCGAACGAGCTATGGGGCGGGGTTTCAAGCGATGCAGTGTGATACCACACGGGATCAATTCGCGGTTCCTCATGGCTCCGCGACGTCAGCGGCCTCAATCGGAATTCACCAGTACCGAGCCTTGTCGGGTGGTTTACGTGTCGATTGTTGATCAATACAAACACCAATGGCATGTAGTAACCGCGGTAGCCGAGCTACGGAGGATGGGCTACTGCGTTGAACTTGAATTGATTGGGCCTTATTACTTGCCCGCATTAAAAAGACTGCAGAAATCAATAACGAAACAGTCGGCGAAGGACTTCGTACACTATCGAGGCGCTGTCGACTATGCGGAACTTCACACACGTTATAGGTCGGCCGATATTAATATATTTGCCTCCAGCTGCGAGAATATGCCAAATATACTGCTCGAGGGTATGGCGGCGGGACTGCCGATCGCGTGCTCCAACCGAGGCCCAATGCCTGAGGTGCTGGGAGAAGGGGGTGTCTATTTTGATCCAGAAGATCCTGGGGACATCCGAAGGGCTCTGAGTTTGTTGATAGAATCAGCAGAGCTTCGTTCGCGCAAGTCGGAAATTTCGTTCAAGCGAGCAAGTCAGTTCTCTTGGCAGAAAACTGCGGATGACACGTTCGCATATCTCGCCGAGATTGCCCGGCAGGAGTGCGAATCGAGCGAAGGGATGGCGCGTCACAAACCGGCATAGGGCAGCTCCGAGCTGCTTGGCCCCACGACGTATTCCGAAATCAGAGAGGGATTGGACGTAATGAAGCACAGAATATTGGTTCTGGGCGCAGGCGGTATGTTGGGGCACGCGTTGTTGCGTACCTTGCGAAACGGAAAAGAAAGCGAGGTGTTTGGCACAGTTCGGGCGACCGACGCTCTAAACATGTTTGATCCGGAGCAGCGCTCAAATATATTTTCCGAGATAGATGGCCGAAGACCAGACACTATCCGTAGAATAGTGGAAAAATTGGCACCTTGCCATATAATCAACTGCATTGGGATAGTGAAGCAGTTGAAAGAGGCTCAAAATCACGAGCAGTCGATTGCAATAAATTCCTTGCTCCCGCATGTTCTCGACGCCATCGCGTCAGAAACGGAAAGTCGTCTTATCCACATTAGTACTGATTGTGTTTTCTCCGGAAAGAAAGGGATGTATGTCGAAACAGACTTTCCGGATTGCTTTGATTTATATGGTCGCAGTAAATTGCTAGGAGAGGTTACAGATACAAGCGCCGTTACGCTTCGCACTTCTATCATAGGTCATGAACTGAAGACCAGTCACGGCTTGGTTGAGTGGTTCCTGAGCCAAACAAAGTCCGTTCACGGTTTCCGAAAAGCTATTTTTTCCGGCCTGCCGACCGTTGAGCTAAGTCGGATCATAGCTGATTTCGTAATTCCAAACGAGTCACTCCGCGGCCTCTATCATGCTTCCGCGAATGCGATCGACAAACACGCCCTCCTAACGCTGATTGCGAAAGCGTACGGTAGAAAGATTGACATTGTCCCGGTAGACACGCCTGTGCTCGATCGGTCGCTTGACTCGACCCGGTTCCAGGCTGCGACAGGATATCATCCCCCCGCGTGGGTTGAGTTAATTGAAAAGATGCAAGTACAAAGATGAGGAAGGTTTGATGTACGAAGGAAAAATAGCGCTAATCACTGGAGGAACCGGCTCGTTCGGTAATGCCGTGCTCAAACGCCTCCTGAGCAAGGGTGTCCAGGAAGTACGAATATTCAGCAGGGATGAGCTGAAACAAGAAGCGATGCGCATTTCTCTCCGAGACGAAAGAGTGAAATTTTACATAGGAGACGTGCGCAACAAAGAGAGTATTCAGGAGGCAATGAAAGGGGTGACGTTTGCCTTCCATGCGGCAGCTCTAAAGCAGGTCCCCTCCTGCGAGTTTTACCCGATGGAGGCGGTGAGAACGAACATTCTTGGCGCCGAAAACGTGATGGATGCCGCAATATTTAATGGGGTTGAAAAGCTCGTGTTGCTGAGCACGGATAAGGCGGTCTATCCGATCAACGCGATGGGCCTTTCCAAGGCCATGATGGAAAAGTTGATGATCGCCAAAGCGCGCGTCCGCGGGGCCGGAGAGACTGTCATTTGTGGTACCCGCTATGGGAATGTTATGGCCTCCAGAGGCTCGGTTATTCCTCTGTTTGTGGAGCAGATCCTGGGAAAGGCTCCAGTGACGATAACAGATCCCGAAATGACGCGTTTTCTCATGTCATTGGAAGAGTCGGTAGACCTCGTAGAATATGCCTTTGACCAAGGAAAGCAGGGAGATATTTATGTTCAGAAAGCACCAGCTTGCACTGTAAGAGTGTTAGCCGATGCTCTTACTGACATATTCGGCTCTAACTCTGAGGTGAAGATCATTGGCACTCGGCACGGTGAGAAGCTCTATGAGACGTTGGTGTCACGTGAAGAGCGCGCTAAGGCTGAGGAAACCAGCAGGTATTTTCGTGTCCCAGCTGACAATCGAGGACTGAACTACAACGTATTTTTCACCGACGGAGAAAAAAGTATCTCAAATAGCGAGGATTACACGTCTCATAATGCCAAGCGCCTTAACGTGCAAGAAGTAAAGGGAGTTTTGACTGGGTTGGACTATATTCGCGAGAAAATAGATGCGTAAGATAATGACAATCATAGGAACTCGCCCCGAGCTTATAAAGATGAGCTCTGTGATTAAAGAGTTTGACAGATATACCGATCATATTTTGGTGCATACAGGGCAAAACTACGATTATGAGCTTAACGAGGTGTTCTATAGGGATTTTTCTATAGATAAGCCGAAACATTATCTTGGTGTTGCTGAGGACACAGTGGCCGCTTCCATAGCCAACATTATAGTGAAGAGTGACGAGGTGATGGCGTTGGAGCAGCCTGACGCATTGCTGTTATACGGAGATACTAATTCCTGCTTGTCCGTTCTGTCCGCCAAGCGCAGAAAAATTCCGGTTTTTCACATGGAAGCAGGTAACAGGTGCTACGATCAGCGAGTTCCGGAGGAGATCAATCGAAAAGTGGTCGACCATCTTTCGGATATCAATCTTGTTCTCGCTGAGCGCGCGCGTGCGAACCTGGTTGCTGAGGGCATACCTGCAGAGCGAATATTTAAAACCGGTTCTCATATGTTCGAGATTCTTCAGCGGCACAAGCAGGAGATCGCTGCATCGGATGCATTGGAGCGATTGGAATTAGAGCGAGGCAAGTATTTTATTGTTAGCTCGCATCGAGAGGAAACGGTTGATGATCCGAAGACATTGGCAGATCTTCTGTTTACGCTAAACCATTTGGCAGACGAATACGAATACCCCGTTATAGTTTCAACTCATCCGCGGACCAGACTCAGGATAGAGCGAGAGAAATATACGTCGCTAAATGAAAGAATTCGGTTTAGCAAGCCATTCGGATTTTTTGACTACATAAAGCTTCAGTCGAATGCGTATTGTGTGCTTTCGGATAGCGGAACGTTGACCGAAGAGGCCTCAATTCTGAAATTTCCGTCGGTAATGATCCGGTCAGTCCATGAAAGACCAGAGGGAATGGATGCAGGCATTACAATCATGTGCGGAACCTCGCGTGCGGAGGTTGCCGACGCCGTGAGAATTGCCGCGGATCAATTCCATGTTCGAAATTTCACGATGCCTTCTGTTCGCGAATACGAAAATGACAACGCTTCAAGCCAGATATTGAGGATTGTTTTGAGTTACATCGACTATGTTAATCGAGTCGTGTGGTCAAAATAGATGAGGATTTCTGTCTTTGCCGACGGCTATCCACCAATGCGAACGTCTGCTGCAGTTCAACTTAGGGATCTGGTCGCGGAGCTAAGCGCTCAAGGGCAAGAAATTACTGTTGTAACACCGTCTTCGGGTATAGCGGCACCGGTGCGGCTTGAAATGCAGGGGAAGATACGAGTTGTGCGAATTAGAGTGCCTGAGGCCAAAGATAGGAACTATCTGATACGCACGTGGCACGAGGCGATGCTTCCATTGCGATTGTATCTAGGCATGAGGCGATCTGGGATAGATCCCCATGACTGTGACGGTATAATATGGTACTCACCCACTATATTTCTCGGACCGCTGATTATGGTCGTGAAATTGCGGTCGAGGTGTCGAGCGTATCTCGTTCTACGCGATATCTTTCCAGAGTGGGCTGTCGACATGGGTATCTTGCGAAAGGGGGTAGCCTACCGTTTGCTCAAGGCAGTAGCGAATATTCAGTACCGCGCCGCCGATACAATAGGAGTTCAGTCACCGGGAAACCTCGAGTATCTGCGTAGCTGGGCAAGGCCCGAGCGAAAAATTGAAGTCCTGCACAATTGGCTCGCGCCCGCCGCAACTAGAGATACGGAAATAGCGGTTGCAAGGTCGAAGCTCGCTGGGCGAGTTAACATTGTGTATACGGGCAATATGGGTATCGCACAGGGGATGGACTTTGCCCTGGATCTAGTGGATAGCCTCGCCCCTCGCGGGGACGTCGGCTTTCTCTTCGTTGGTCGTGGAAGCGAAATGGCTCGTATGCGCAACCACATCGAAAAAAAGGGCCACGACAATGTTTTGTTCTTCAATGAAATAGACCCTGACGAAATCCCGGGGGTACTCCAGCAGTGCGATCTGGGTTTGGTGATGTTGGACAGCCGGCACAGGACGCACAACGTTCCTGGCAAGTTCGTCGCATACCTTCAAGCAGGTCTACCTGTTCTGGCGCGAGTCAATCCTCACAACGATCTCGAACGTCTAATTAACAGCAATGGAATCGGGGTCTCTTATTCCGGCGCGCGAGTCGCGGAGTTTAGAGAACAGGTAGTCAGGATCGTAGAGGACGTAGCTGGGCGTAGACAGATGGCTAAGCGCGCGCGAAAGCTATATGAGACAATGTTTTTGCCGTCATCTGCTGCCGACCAAATTCTTCGCGGTCTAAAATAGATGTCCGCACGGTGGAAGCGGGTACGCAAATTAAAGTCGGGCACCAGGGCATTGAGAATCTCCGTTTTTGGATATCATGGGAAGAGAAACCTTGGAGACGACCTATTTTTAAAAATTATGGTCGACAGGTTATTTGCAAGCACCGGCCGGAGAACGAAGGTCGTGGTCAATGGTGTGGGAAGCGCTTTGCCGAGAATGGGTCTGTCAAGACATAATCTTGACGTTAACGGGCAAGGGCAATACTCGACATCGTTTAGAAGCTATCCGATGTACGCAAGCTTCATCGTGCACGCCCTCAGGAGTGACATAATAGTTTTTGGTGGCGGTACTATATTTAATAGCTTGCCGGTGCGTTTGATGAGAATATTGTTTTGGATTACGCCAAATACGCCTAAACTTGCGATTGGCGTGTCGTTGGGGCCTTTTTCTAAGCCGGCCTACAAATTAGCATTACAGGGACTACTCTCTGGTTTTAACAAGATACTGCTTCGCGACAGGGCGTCGGTCGAGCGGGTGGGTGAGTTTCCAAATTTTCGTATATCAAACGATCTTGTATTTTCGATGCACGACGAATTCGGCGATCTGAGGGCGACTGATAAAGCAGATAGAATTGTTTTTGCGCTGAACTGGTTCGGTGACTCCGATCTTGAACGGAATGCGTTCTTCGATCAATGCGTACAGATCGTTAGAAAGTTGCAGAGCGATGCCGCCAACCACGAAATCGAGGTGGTGGTATTTCGAACCTGCGTCGATCCAAAGGATGGCGATCAACGCATCTCCGAGTTGCTGAGCAGACACCTCGCCAGGGCTGGTCTCGCAGTTCTCGACGTCGATTACGACGGCACAATGGGATCTGTTAAAGAAGTATTTGCTAGATCGAAATGGGCCGTGGCGTCACGAATGCACGCAGGTGTTGTAGCGGATCTCTGCGGCTGCCGCGTCTTGCAAATTGCATACGCAAGTAAGGTGAAGGACATATATTGGGCCGGCGTACCGGCGGGCATAAAAATTGTGAATTTTGTCGACTTTGACGTTAACAACGCCGTCGGTCATCTTGTAAGCAATGAGAATGCTCAGGCACGAGAGGAGTATACAACAATTTTGCGTGACCTGACAGAGGTGCGTGCGGAGTTTTTTTCTTGAAGAAAGCTTTGTTTGTAGTCGACAGGAATCCGTTTCCGGCCCGAAATGGTGTAACTATACCGGTTTCGAACTACATACGGATCTGCAGGGAAATTGGGTTGGAGGTAACGATTCTCCTTGCTCGAAAGAAGGCCGCAAGGTGGCCCCTCATAGGCTTCCTGTGGGAGATTTTGCTGGAGTGCGTCGGTGTAAGGCCAGCGTTCTCCTTAACGCTCCGCAATTCGGATTTGGAGAGGATCGAGGGGCCAGAGATCCAAGATTCAGTCTTCGACCTGGTTGTTTGTTCTCCCATCACTGTGTGTGAACTAGGTAGTGAGTTGTCCTTTAAGCAAGTTAGGACTTCTAACAGAAAGCCGCTAATGGTTGCAGGGGTGAGTGACTCTTACGCCGTTGTCCTGCGGAAATTTTCAAAATCTCCTAGCATTGCCTTTTTCTCGAGGGTGATAGCCTTCTTTCGTTCGTACATCGTAGCAAAGCACGAGACAGAGATACTCAGGGGCTACGACTCAATAATTTGCCAGACCGACCGAGACGTGGCTAATTTTTCTCGCTATCTCCGAAACCCAGACCGGTTAATTCAGCTAAGCAACGGCGTAAACGAACAGCTGTTTTCATTGAAGCAAGAATTCAACAACTGTTTCGTTTATGTGGCAGACCTAAGGTCGAGACAGTCGCAGGAGAGAATACTGTGGCTATGGAGAGCCGTTTGGTTGAACGTTGTGCTTGAACGAAAGGTTCTTCATATCTTTACGTCCGGACTTCCTCTTCCTCCTTACCTGAATGAGATGCGGAGCGACGCCACGGTGATTTTCCATGAGGATTTTGCGTCTTCTGTTTTGGATATCTATCGAGGTATGGCGTTCTCGCTAGCGCCGATCTTTCAGGAATACGGGTTTATCAACAAGGTCGCAGAGGCGTTGGCCGCAGGATGTGTTGTTATTGGCGACCGGACGGCTTTCAATGGTATCGATTTTCCTGAGAGGGAAATGTGTATTGCTAATACTGAGACCGAGTGGCTCGCTCTGGTTAATCGATTTAATAGAGATAGACAATATTACGAGGTGGTGCGGAATGCTTCCACAGAATACGCGCGGCGAACGCTCTCATGGAAGAGGCATAAGAAATATTTTAGTTCGCTAATAGATCAAAATGGACCTGACCAGAGGTGACGTTTCTCTAGTTGCGGCGGCATTGTTGCCTGCCCGCATTATTAACGAGGTGGGCGGCCGCGGCGGCAAGAAAGAGTAAGCGTGTTACTGGAGAAACTGTGTGTTGCGACGATTCATCAGACTTAATCAAGATCTTTCGAATCGGCTCATAAGGAGATGGCCGTCCGTATTCGGCTCGTCTCCGTATGAAGCTGAACTTAGGTCGAGGATTTGGAAATCAATTTCCGATGGGAACGTAGGTGTTGTGATCGAAGTCGGGGGAATTGACCGGCCATTGCTGTCGAAAAGGACTGAGTTCAAATATGTTGGCGTCGATATTGACGAGAGACCGGATTGTCTAGTGGTCTACGACCAGTTTATCCGGCAGTCGATCGAGGACAGATTGGACATAACTGCCCAACTGATCGTTTCTATTACGCTTTTGGAACACGTCCCAGATAACCGGGCTGCATTTGATACAATGTTTCATGCTCTTTCTCCGGGAGGAGTTATGCATCACTACGTGCCGTCGAAGTGGCACCCATACGCAGTTTTGTTGCGGGTTCTTGGAACGAATCTACAGCGAAAGTTAATAGCACTCTTACGGCCGTCAGCTTTGGAGGTGTCGGGTTATCAGGCCTTTTTCGATAAGTGTTCGATTCCTGAAATGAAGCGTGCGCTTAGGGACGCAGGGTTTTCTGACCTGCAGTTCCAGGCTTACTATCGTGCAAACGATTATTTTTCTTTTTTCGTTCCAGCATTCATTGCTGTCTCACTATTTGAGAATCTAGCCAGAGTTTGTCGGGTTGAGACACTAGCGTCTGGTTTTGTGTTCAGTGCCACGAAACCGGCAGCGCACCGCTAGACGGATCGCCCAATCGAGGGCGATATCCGCGTCCCAGCCCAGCGCGATCCGTCAGGCAGAATAACCGTCATCGCCGGTCTCGAACGATCGCTGCGCGAAAAGCTTGCCAGAAGATCAAGTTTTCCGTTGAATCATCGCGATATCGCCTTCCATCCATCTGGCGCATTGCGAGTGACCTTGCCCCTCTGATCTAATCCGGTTTGAAGTTCGTTCTGGCCCATCGAGAGGACCAGGACATGAAACGCAGCCGCTTCTCTGAAGAGCAGATCATCGGAATTTTGAAGGAACACGAGGCCGGGGTATCGGTTGCCGATCTGTGCCGCAAGCACGGGGTCAGCGACGCCTCG
>NZ_JAMYKZ010000031.1:0-29047 GCF_040317735.1 Mesorhizobium sp. M1399 | reverse complement strand
AAATTGCAGGCATGTTTTTTAGGAAGGTATTCTATTCGGCTTCTGCCAGACCCCGCGGGTGCTTACGAACTTGGAAGCGTGGACCCGCCGAAGATTACGCATGTATCTTTGGCGGCAATGGGGGAACGGCCACAACCGTACAAGGAGCTGCGCCGTTGTGGCGTGCCAAAGCTCCGGGCCGCGGTTGCTGCTGGTTCACCGACGGGATTCTGGCGCATGTCAGGACACCCGGCGGTCCAACAGGCCCTGCGCAACCAACACTTCGAGTCGCTCGGTCTCCCCCGCCTCTATGTCTCTGTCGAAGCTTAATCCGGTCGAACCGCCGTGGTACGTGATCCGTATGCCCTGTGGTGTGGGAGGGGCGGCGCCGCGAGGCATCCCCCTATCCCGATCAATCCTGATTCTCAACAAGCCCTAGCGCGGAAATCATAGCAACCAATTTGTCCGGGCTGATTTCATCAGCCATCAACGCGGAATGCTCCAGGAGTGCAAGCAGATCATCCCTATGCTTCGAATGGTGGCCCTCCAAGTACATCTCAATCTTTCGCGCGATGACGTCCGCGAAGCTCGCCCGTGTCCCAAGAAGCGGATCATCAACTAACGCCGTTGGTCGCTCCTCTTCGAGAACCCAATTCATCGCTAAGGTCCCGTTCGACCCCAAGAACACGATCTCCAACTCCGCGCCGGCAGGTTGCTGGGAGGCGATGGAGAACCCCGCGTCTGCCAGAGCCCTTGTATCCTTGTCCACAGCTTCCATAAATGCGACCAAATTGACATGATGAACGTCAACATCATTCGGCACACGCTGGATGAATTGCGAAAGGACGCTGCTGCCGGCCACCCAACTATCTTTGCACCGGTTGGGCGAAATAGCCACAAATCCAGTGTGCATCACGTCGGAAATCATATCCTTATATCCTTCTTGGATATTGAGAACAGCCTGTAAATTACGTTCACGTGGGGATAGGTTCCGGACCGCAGCATCACACATGTGAGATCATTCGAAGCCGCAATGTGTTCAAGGAGATCGTCACGGGCATTAGTCCCGAATCCTAGAACGATACGACCTGTTTTTGTAAGGAACTTTGGGCCCTCCGACAAAAAACGCTTGAGCAAGTTATACCCTGGATCGATCGCGCCACGTTCGATGTCATCTACATACATGTAATCTTCTGCAGCGAAGTTCGACGGGTAATTCCAAAATACAATATCGAATCTCCTGCGACGGGGGATGTTTGTGAATAAATCGCTTTCGATAGCTTCCACGTTCTTGATGCCGTTTCTTTTGGCATTCTCCAATGTGTTCGCGACCGCCCTCTGGTTGATGTCGCAAGCTACTAACGACCGCGCACCACTTTTTGCCAACAGAAGGCCGGGAAGACCGAAGCCGCAGCCGATTTCTAATATGGTCTTTCCGGCGAATGGCGGGAAATTCTCGCTAATCCAACGCCAACCCTCGAAACTCTCAGGAGGAAAAACCCCTTCCAGTACGATCAGATCAAGCCCGAATTCCTGCAAATGGCGCGGGAAAGTGCCTTGTTGGCTTGTCCGCAGCGTTGTCCTGATACTATCGAGTTCGCTCATATGTGCTCCCCCAGATCGATGCGGTAGTCGTCGCTATCTGATTCAGGCTCGACGGCATCGACGGTTCGCTTCAGCAGGCAATGCCAAAGAGGCATTGAAAACAGACCAGCCTCAAGGACGAGGCGGTCCCAAGATGAGCGGACAGATGCGTGCTGAACAACGCCTTCTAGACCGGCTCGATCCCCATGAAGGTACCGGTGGACGGCCGTTGTCAGGCCCCTCTTTGATGCGAGTAGGAGTGCTTTGCCGTAACTTGATCTCGCGTGAGCAAAGGCGCTACCATCACCCCCATTGTCCGGCATCTGTACAGATTCCCTGTCGCAAAGAACGTTTAACAACATCTGGAAAGATGAATGGGCGATGTGGCCGGTATCCAGAGAATTCCAGGCGGCCACTTCGTTGCCCAAGGATTGGCGCCGAAGTATTGTCAGCTCGGCCTGCATTACTTCTGGACTGTCGCTCACATGGAGGAGGTTCGTCACGGGATTGTCGCAAAAAAAGAGACTGCGTACGGTGCCGCTTATAGCATGGGCCGGCTGTGTATTACCCTTTAGGCCTTGCGACAGGTGCAGCGCATTAGGTCCGCTCCAGATTGTGGCGCAAACCGGACGCATGTCGAACAAGTCCAGTACCAATGGCCAATGGTTCCCCCCGGTGGAATGTGTCAGGGAATAAAACGCATCGATCGATCTACGACTGTGGATTGAAAAGAATCGCTCCGCGAGTTCCAGGCCGGTTCGCCTGCGAATAAAATCGTCGAGCAGGCACGTGATTCCGGAGCGCGCGACTTCTGGGCCATAAACTACTAGTGCCGTGGAGGGCATCATGCCGCCCCCCCCAGATCCTCGGTTCCGATATAGGCTTTGCTGCTTCCGACGGTAATGTTGGTCGCTTTAACGCGCCTCCCTTCGAGCCAATCGGAGAGACGAGAAGAATGACGAGCGTTAATCACCACGCCGGGGAGGCGTTTCTGCGCCATGAACTGGACCGCGCACGCGTCAATCGACGTGTGGCCGAGAAGGAGAAGATCTTGAGCAGCGATCTGCTCTATAAGTGCAGCGGGATCTTCGGTTGCTCCACCACGATACACGCCATCAACATCTGTCAAAATCACCAGCCGTGGTGCCCCGGTGAGCCAAGCGACCCACGCGGCAACGGCATCGGATGTAACATCCCAACTCCATTCCACTGGATCAGCCGCAAACAGCAAACGGGAAGGTAGCAGGACTGGAATCTTTCCAACTCTCGCGAGATTTCGGCATTCACCTAGGCTGGCCGATGGAACAAGCTTGGAAGAGAAGGCGGTGTCCGCAAGCAAATACCCCGTTTGGTCCTGTGCTAGCGCACACGCATGATGCGCCGTAAACGAGTCCAATGGCTCGGCCGCATCAATCATTTCAATTGCTTTGTCCGGGATGCCGCCGCCCGGAACAAGTAGTATTCGATGACCGTCACCGGCGAGACGCTCAAGTTCAGCCAGTGCAAGCTTACACACGGCAAGGTCCCGCATGATGCTCCCGCCGAATTTCACAACAATCGAAAAGCCATATGGCGGAAAACCCTTTATTAAGCCGTCCATCGTTTCGCCCTCCCGCCCTCCGGCCAACACACGATCTAAGGGATTTTCGAGGTTAGATTTGGAAGCGCTGCCCAAACCTTTTGGAATGCGGCCGCGTACAATTTCATCACTTCTGCGCCGTTTGGCGGAGCCATCTCCGACACGCAAAACATAGTGTTCAGTAGCATCATGGTGTTTGGAAAATCGGTCCTTGACCATCTCTTGCTGACGTCCGGGAGATACTCAAAAACGGGCTTCGTCAGCCAAACCATGACAGGAACTCCCTCGGCTTGAAGGAGCTTAACGATGAAATCCCTGGCCGAGGGGCCACCTAGAAAACCGAGCTTTTCCGGCTCAAGACGAAGCGGGAGACTAAGCACGGATTGTTGATGAACTGCTGGATCGAAAAGAGGCAGAAGCCCTGAGAGATGGCCAATTTCCTGCCAGAGGAACATTGCGTTGCTTCGCCTTTTTTTGAGCTGCCGGTCTAGGCGCTTGAGCCTGTGGTTGGCTATGGCAGCAGAGAATACGTTGGGTCGGTAATTGTAGCCTTTCGAACTCGGGGAGAAAATTCTAGCCCCACATCGCGACGAGCTTGTCAGCGAAACCTTATCGACATGGTGAATCAGAGCAGGGTCCCTTGTCAGAACAAACCCAAGCTCACCCGCTCCGAGGTGTTTGGCCCCGTTTCCTGAGAGAGCAAGTGCGTCGGTCTCTAAGTAAGATCCATTGACAATGTTTTTCGCAACGCCAATCGATTGGCAGACATCGTCAATAATTGCCACGTCACCCGCTCGCGCAGCCAGCCTAAGATCCGGAACCAAAATGTTATTTCCGAACAGGTGAGTTATGAGCACCACCGCGTCCCCTGGCTCGATGAGGGCGGCCGCCATCTTCTGATCAACTCCCGCAAGGTTTGGCTCTACATCGACAAAGACCGGCTCGAGTCCGCTGATCGCGATGGGGCCGACGGCTCCTGGCCAGTTCAAAGCCGAGGTGACAGCTCGGCGGCCTCGATTCCGGTAATAGTCGAGGGCCACGTGAATAGCGGCTGTGCCGCTTCCAACAGCGCGCACAGACCAGTTGCCCGACCACTCCGCTAGGCGCTTTTCGAGCTCAGTGACAATAGGGTGATTGACGCGATGATATTTGCCGCTTTTGACAACACTGGCGAGCGCCTTCAGATGCTTGCGTTTGGCAGCTGGCCAGGGGACAACTCGCCCGGCCGGCACTGTAGGATTCCCTCCGAAGAGGGCGAGAGAAGTGTCGTTTTGGTGAACGCGTGTTGCGCTTGCTTCCGAGACTAAGCTTCCATGCTTATTCATATAGTCCTCCAGACGCTAGCCTGATGGTGGTGTCGACCATCGGTCACTCGCGAAGGCAGAGCCGAACCAACCCACCTTTCGTACGCTTTACGTTTCCAAGCGGAGGCTCGGCCCCGGCGGAACGCTCAAGAACAGAGAGTTCGCCCCTGAGAGGAAACCGGGTGCCGTGACACCCTTCGGTACGTTGAGTTCAGAAAGGCGGCTTCAAACTCGTGACCGGTGTTGTGAGGCGAGAATTATGCTCACAATGATCCGTATCAGATCTCACATGCTGTCTGCTTTCCTTCATTTCATCCGTTGCGTTTCGTACCACAGGAAGCTATTCGGCAGCTTCCGTTGCTTTGCATCAGGGATAGCTCAAAATTCGTGCCACTTGCCAAAGTTGATACTGTCGGCGAAGTCCGCACTTCGGGCTCAACCGATGGAGAGGGCCCTTGAATTCCTGGGTATTCAACCCACCGGGGGGGGTATTGCAAGTAGTTGCGTCCAGAACTTGCGAACTTTCAGTGACGATTCCTGAGGCAACGATGCGGGTCGCCAAAGCTGCTTTTGCGCAAGCCGGCTGGCTGACGATTTGAGGCCGATCTGCCATGGCCCTCAGCGGTCGTAGCTCTTTTCTGCTCGCCGCGACGCCATCCTGCCTGACCCTCATCACCTTACTTCAATTCGCCGAGGGTCTGTCGGATCGAGAAAGCGGCGGGATGCCGCGAGAAGCCGAGAAGCAGTATTGACTAAAATATCTGCTGGCTTTCTCGCTCACCGATTCCGACCTTGACCACACGCTTTGTGCGAATTTCGGGCGCGCCTGATTGCCGTTCGGGCTGAAGCGATACTGTCGGCGCTGTTCTCGACAAAGCCGCATCGCGCCATCTGGTGCGGCCTGACGGTCGTCAGCGCATCGCCCCCACAGTTTTGTCGCGGCGGTGCGTTTGCAGCATCTTTTGTGCCAAAGTATTTGGCGTCAGGATCTTGGCCCGCGAGGGAGCGGCACCGGCCTCACCGGGCGGCCGCGCTCGACATCAGTCGGCGTTATGACGCTTGTGGGGTAGATGTTCCTCCATTTCCGTACATCGGAAGGGGAGGTCCATGCCATCAAATGGGCAGTGCAGCGGGCCAGATATATGACTCTTGTGTGGATGCCAGCCGTTTTGCAGGGAAGATTTTGACGGTCTTGTGTCAGGCCTTGAGTTGCGGCCATGACCTGCCGCGGGCCGGTATGGTGATACGCGGATCAGGTCCACATCTAGAAAGCGAGCGCGAGGCTTGGTGCGTCATTCTGGTTTTCCTGATCCCGATCTGATAGATCATTTGCCCATTCGGACCCGGTTCAGGTGTGCTGCTGAATGCTCATGCAGGCACCGTTGCCGGATTTCGGTAATCCTCTTCCTTCCTCAGCATTGACGTTGCCCGCAGCTTTTATCCGACCCGAAGTTCGCTCAGGCGGTCGGTCTTGCCCTGTGGGGCGGGTTGAGCGACGGGCAAAGACGTGGAGCCGATCATGGTGCGTAGCGCCGTGTCCCGTCGCGGGCTGAAGGTGTTGGCGAACTCGAAGGATGTCTGCTACCCGAGCCGCGAATGTGGGCGATGGACGTTATAATCCGTTCGCCAACTGGCAAGCGCAGCGCGCGGCTGCGGCAATGAAGGGAACAGCGTCTCGTTCAGGAGTTCGTCGCGGAGGCGTCCGTTGAAGCTTTCCACGAAGGCTGCATTGGCTTGCCCGGTGCGATGTAATGCCATGCGACATGGCTCCCGTCTGCCCAGGCGAGGATGGCGTTGGTGGTCAGTTCACTGCCATTGTCCGACCATCTTCGGCTTGCCGCGCTCGATCATGGGGCGATCGAGTTCGCGCGCAACCCACACGCCGGAGAATGACGTGTCCCCGACCAACGCCAGGCATTCGGGCGTGCAATCGTCGACGATAGCCGGAACACGCAAGCGGCGACGGTCGGCCAGTTGATCGGAGACGAAGTCCAGCGACCATCGGTCGTTTGGCGCCACCGCAACCATCATCGGTGACCGCGCTCCAATCGCCCGCTTGCGTCTACCCCGCCGCCGCACGGCAAGCTTCTCCTCGCGATAGAGCCGGAACAGACGCTTGTGATTGACGACATAGCCTTCCCGGCGCGATGTGGCCGAACTCATAAGGGTGCGTGCGCGGCGACAATCAAGGTGAGACTCATCCTGATCGTCGCGCTATACCGAACTCATAAGGGTGCGCACGCAATGCGTTGACCAACTCAGTGCGCTGATTGACCAGCTGTTCCCGGTGCGAAACATTATGGACCGAGGCTGCTGCTCCTCGGTTTTCAGTTCGACGAAGCGCATCGTCGGGCGTTGCGCTGCCTCGACGATCGCCTCCGCATCCGCTGCGTCGTTCTTCTCTGGTTGATGAACGCTTTTGACATAGTGAGGTGCAATCAGCTTCGGCTGATGGCCAGGCCGGACCATCACGCGCGCACAATAATGGGAACCGGCGCACGCCTCCATCCGCGACACATGCCGGGTGACCCGCCATGAATTTGCAAAAGCTTCCAGCGAAATACGACTGATGCCGTCCCGTGCAGTTGAAGAGTTCTTTGCCAGATCGACCCCGATGATGGTAACCTTTCCATGGATGCCTGCCTCTCCTTGCGTGACGCTAACACCACAAACTTGGCACACTGCGATACCGCCGGAGAAGGCTGGCATCCTTCCGTCACTCATGGACGGCGATAACAGGGCGCGACTGCCTGGGGCCAAGCTGGCAACCTCGGAATTTATCCACAGTCCGCATTTGCTACCTTGATTGCTTAACACCCTGCAAAAGTGAGAAGATACGCAATGGTCCACCCGCTTCCAGAAGAGCTGCGCGTTATCGCGGGTCACAATTTTCCGCTTTACCCCTGCTCAAATGGAGCTTGGTCAATTAAGCCCACGGGCGGCGCCACAAGCGCGCGGGTTATGATTTGTTCCATTCCGAAGGCGGGCACCCATTTATATGCCCGTCTGCTTGCCATGCTCGGGCTTGAACAGTCCGATGTGTTCTTTAATAAAGAATATCTGGGAGACTTCCGCTTTGTGGACGTCGAAAGAGCTCGGTTCACTCATTCTGAAAACATCCTGTGGATACCGATCGAGATATCGTCGCGCTTTATCCAGCCCGGTCAGTTTGGCTATGGGCATCTACCGTGCGACATGGGTATTCGCCATAGTTTGGCGGATTTCAAAGTCATCTTTCTTTCGCGTGAAATGCGTGCGGCGATTGTGTCGCAGATGCGATATGTCGGGAATAGCGACTGGTGCCCGCCTGGGAGGGCTGAGATCAAGTGGCGCAATGAGCCGAACGGGCCCGAGAAAATGCTGAAGTACTTTGATGAGATCGCGCCTTTCATTTTCAACGAACGCTGTCATCCATTGGTGCCGTGGGCAGATGAGGAGGATGTTCTTGGATTGACCTATGAGCAGATCATAGGTGACCAAGGGCGCGAAATTCAGCTCGAGACCATTCGCAAAATTGCTGAGTTTTGCGGAATCCAGCCACCGCAGCAGCCGGAGCTGATCTTGAACCAACTAATTGGAGAGCAGACCTTTACCTTCTCCGGCAGGCGAACTTCGTGGGAGGCTTGCTGGAGTCCGGAGGTTGAGGCGCGGTTTATCGCGCTCGGTGGGTCAAGACTCAACGAGCGATTCGGATTTTGATCTGGAAATGGCCGACGAAATGGAACACCTTTCCCTCGGAGAACCATGGGGGCCTGTTGCTGCTGGTTCGGCTAATTTTTGGTCTTGATCGACGCTTGCCGAAACAATCGTCGCGCTCCTACGCCGCTCGATGGCGTCTCTCACCCTTCACGAGCCTCGACTAAAACGACGAAGGTCGACTGTGCAATATCCTCTCTGCGGCGTGTACCCGGAAGGCCGGCGGGCATGGAAGCCTGGCTTGACAGCCTCAGTGCCGCCGGTCGGAGCGTACGCATCAGGTGAAGCTTTCAATTACCCACATCGTCGGCGGGGCCTATTGCCGCGTATGAATCTGCCGTCATTCTGTCTGTGACGCCGAATCACCGAGGCGTCACGGATGCGAGATCGCTGGCTGCTCGTGTGGGATGTGCCGCTCGTCGCCGCCTCGCTCATTCTTACTAGGCTTCTCCGGCGGTGGCGAACGGGAATCAGGATATTTCCCCCCTCTGCCCTACGCTAATAGACTTGAGATCTGCGTTGCCGGGATGCTCACATGGCGCGTCAAAAACATTGCTCGGGAATGATAGAATATGGTCCAGCCTCATCCTGTCACGCTACTACATCAGCCATGTGGGGTGCGGGAATAAGCGACGAAAGGTGGACGTTCGCGGAGGCCGAGTGTGCTCCCTTGTGACGTGCTCCCCGTTTTGTCCGCGTCTATAAGTTAGCCCTGTTCACGTTGTGATCCTTGACGGATCGGGTTGCATATTCAAGCGGGGTGAGCCCATCGAGGCTCGTGTGTGAGCGATTCACATTGTAGTCGATCCTCCATTCTTCGATGCTGTTGCGGGCGTGCCGATAGCTTGGTGAAGAGCCGTTCGTTGAGGCACTCATCGCGTAGCCGGCCATTGAAGCTTTCCACGAAGCCATTATCCGGCATGATGTTCTTGGTGCCATCGTTTGTTCGGTACGTCAGGTTCGTTAAGCTTGGCGCATCCGGGCCACGGGGCAGCGGGAGCACGAAGTGCGGGCAGGCCGTCGTATGCAGATGAACTGCGAGTTCGAGCACATTATCTGGCCGCCCCTACGACTCGCCCGGATGCGCTGCGAGCGCGGATCCGTATTTGTCGTGTTGCCCGCTCGCTCCCTGTTCGTGACCAACGATGGAGGGAACCGTGCGTATTATCGGCATGGACATACACCGCGTAGCCGCCGAGGTCGTGTCGTTGCTTGATGGCGAGATCGTCAAGCTCGGCCGCGTTCAAATGCTGCGCAATAAGCTCGAGGAGTTCGCCAGGAAGGAACTCACCCACGATGATCATGTGGTGATCGAGGCCACGGGCAATGCTGCTGCCGTCGCTGAAGTGCTGTCGCCCTACGTCGATCGGATCGTGATCGCCAATCCCAAGCAGGTGCACATGATCGCGCACGCGAAGGTGAAGACTGACACGATCGACGCCACTGTCCTTGCGAAGCTCTACGCCTCGGGCTTTCTGCCGGAGGTCTGGGTTCCGGATCCGGGGACCCTTGCCCTCCGAACACAGGTCACCAGGCGGACACAGCTGGTTCGCCAGCGTTCGCGGCTGAAGAACCTGATCCAGTCAATCCTCCACGCCCACCTGATCCCGCCATGTCCGCATGGGAACCTCGTCGGGATCAGCGGGCGCAAATGGCTGACGAGGCAAATATTGCCTGCGGATGAGCGCGCCGCCATCGAGCGCCACCTCGGCTTGATTAACCAGATCAACGAGGCGTTGACGGTGGTCGAGGCGGATATCGCCGTACATGCCCTCCAGGATCCGACAATCCGCCGCCTGATGACGTTGCCCGGCCTCGACGTCACCGTGGCTGCGAGCGTTGCCGCGGCAATCGGCGACATACGGCGCTTCAGCGATCCACAGAAGCTCGTTGCTGCCTATCTTGGCCTCAATCCGAGCGTGCGGCAGTCCGGTGAGGGGCCAGCCTATCACGGGCGCATCACGAAGCAGGGCCGCGGCCATGCGCGGGGGATGCTGGTGGAGGCGGCATGGGCGGCTGTGCGATCGCCAGGACCTCTTCGCGCCTTCCACAAGCGGATCGCCTCGCGCCGCGGGAAGCACATCGCGGCCGTCGCCATTGCGCGCAAGCTTGCAATGATCATCTGGCACATGCTGAGCAAGGATACCGACTACATCTGGGCCCGGCCGGCCTTGCTCGCCCGCAAGTTCAGATCGGTCGAGCTGCGTGCCGGCCTTCCGACCAGCCATGCCAGACGCGGCACCGCCTTCGACTACAACATCCCGGCCAAGCGCGCCGAAGAACGATCCCGCGTCGAGAAGGCGGAAGCTGCCTATGCAGCAGCGACTTCCCGATGGCGAACGAGGCCGGAAAGGCAGAAGGCTGTGGAAAAAGCCGCCAAATGAGAAGAACGGGCTATTCTACAACATCCGTCTGCATCGGCTTGCCCGGCGCGATGTAGTGCCATTCGACCTGCCGATCCTCCTGCCACGCCAGGATGGAATTCGAGGTCAGCTCGGTGCCATTGTCCGACACGATCATGCAGGGGTAGCCGCGATGCTCGGCGATGATGTCGAGTTCCCGGGCGACACGCTCACCCGAGATCGAGTTGTCGACGACCGTGGCCAGGCACTCCCGGCTGAAGTCGTCGAGGACGCACAGGATCCGGAAGCGGCGGCCATCGGTCAGCGTGTCGGAGACGAAGTCGAGGCTCCAGCGCTGGTTGGCGCCCTGCGGGATTGCCATCGGCGCCCTGGTGCCCAAGGCCCGCTTGCGGCCGCCTCGCTTGCGCACCGTCAGCCGCTCCTCACGATAGAGGCGATAGAGCTTCTTCCAGTTCACCGCCACCCCTTCGCGCTTCAGCAGCAGGTGCAGCCGACGGTAGCCAAAGCGCCGGCGTTCGGCCGCCAGTTCCCGCAGCCGCTCGCGCAAACCGGCATCATCTGGTCGCGACGGACGATAGCGGTAAACCCGCGGCTCCATGCCGACGAGCCCGCAGGCCCGACGCTGCGAATAGCCCTTGTTCTCGATCGCCCAGGTCACGGCAGTCCTCCTCGACCCGGGCGTCAGAAGTTTTTTCCGAGCATCTCGCGCAAGGTCGAGACGTCGAGCATGGCGTCGGCCAGCAGACGCTTCAGCTTGCCGTTCTCCTCTTCAAGGCTCTTCAGCCGCTTCGCCTCCGATACGTCCATGCCGCCATACTTCGAGCGCCACTTATAGAAGGTCGCGTCGCTCACACCGTATTTGCGGCATAGCTCGGTCGCCGAAAGCCCAGCCTGGTGCTCCTTCA
Organism: Mesorhizobium sp. M1399; assembly: GCF_040317735.1. Taxonomy (NCBI): domain Bacteria; kingdom Pseudomonadati; phylum Pseudomonadota; class Alphaproteobacteria; order Hyphomicrobiales; family Phyllobacteriaceae; genus Mesorhizobium; species Mesorhizobium sp. M1399. The sequence continues at coordinate 17,637 of NZ_JAMYKZ010000031.1, read as the reverse complement.
AAATGCCGATGATCTGTTCGTCAGAAAATCTCGATCGCTTCATTGCCTGTCTCCTCATCCAAGGAACAGGCTAACCTCAAACCGAGGACATTTCAGGGGAGCACGTCAATTGCCACGAAGGGCGTTGCAGCACATGCTATTACCGGGTCCTTCTGCGACCATTGAACTGGGCTGAACCTCGCTCGTCACCAGCAATACGCCAAGTTCTCCAGCTGATCGTGCGACAACTGCAGCACCGGCTGAGACCAATCGTTGACCGTGGTCATCGAGGCAGTGGCCGCCGGCAGTGAAACCGATCACCGTCATCCCAGCGGCCACACCGGCTCGGACGCCGGCAATGCTGTCCTCCACCACGACGCAGCGCGCCGGCTCAGTGTCCATTTGGGCGGCAGCGAACAGGAACAGGTCCGGTGCAGGCTTGCCCGCCTTTACCATGACGGAGCTGAACACGTGCGGATGGAAGTGCGGCCAAAGCTCCGTCAGTTCAAGACCCAGTCGCAGCTTGTCAGGGGCGCTGCTTGAGGCGACGCAGCGGGGTAATGGCAACTGATGCAGGAGCCGGTCAATACCGCTGATGGCTTGCAGTTCCGTGCGGTAGCTTTCCTTGATCCGGGATTGCACCATGGCGTCGAAGTCGCTGGGGAGGGGGCGGCCCCAGTCTTCTTCGATCATCTTCCGCATAGTGGCTGAGGACAAGCCGGTAAAGCGCAGAACCACCTCAGAATACGACGTGGGATAGCCGATGCGGGTAAGTTCCTCGGCATCAATGCGACTTGCCAGTGTCTCGCTGTCGATCAGAACGCCGTCGCAATCGAAGATGACCAGTTCGTAAGGGTTCTGTTGCCTCATTGCACGTCCTTCGGAATTGGGCCTGCAGCTGAAACCTCAACCACATGTCGGTCGTTGACTTCGAAACGGTGCACAAGGACGCTATCATCGTCGATCAGTGCGATGTCGAAAGCCGGGGCGTCCTCGACAAAATCCGCATCCCTGCGCGCTAAGTGTGGTATGATCTGATGCGCAACCCCACGGCTTGCGCTGAACGGAATGCCGCTCCAGGTGCCGCCGACGTCGACGTGCACATGACCATGGAAGACGTGCCGCACATTGCCGGCCCCCACGATCGCCCGCATAATCTGGCGCCAGTTCTCCGTATTCCACTGCTCAAAGTGTGGCAGGCCGATCGGCTGTAGCGGATGATGGGCGAAGAGGTACGCCGGCGCTTGCGGCCTCTCTGTCAGCCGCTCCAACAGCCATTCCAGTCGTCCCTCGTTCAGCGCGCCATGCCCAAGACCCTCCACCAAGGTGTCGAGGAAGATGAGGCGCCCGACCGAGGTCTCATGGATTGACTGGACAAAGCCCTTCCTATCGCACGGCTCGCCAGGGAAAGCGCGTAAGAAGTTTTGACGACTGTCGTGGTTGCCGAGCAGAAGCCGGATGGGCACGCGCATCTCCTGAAGCACTTCGCGTAGCAGTTCGTAGGAAGCGAAGTCTCCCTCGTCGGTGAGGTCGCCGGTCACCACGCAAAGCTCGGCATCGGCGTGATCCCGGTTGATGCGCTCGATCGTCTTGCGCATTCGCTCGGCGGGATCGAAGCCAAAGAGCATAGCGCCGGCCGGCACAAGGTGGAGGTCAGTCAAATGGATCAGTTTCATTGGTAATTCCGCGAAAACGGAGAGACGCCGCACTGCGTGCAGCGTCCCGGACGAGACGATCAGTTGGTTTTCGGCAGGAGTGCGCGAACCTGGAACGCCATATCCGCGAGAGCTGCGTCCGGTTCCTTGGAGCCAAGGGCAATGGCCGTCATTTCGTCGCGGAGAACCTCGCCGATCTGAACACCGTTGTCGCCAGGCCAAGAGAACCACGGGCGGGCGCGCGGCATCTGCAGCACGCTGGTGTACCAATTGGGATGCTTCTCATAAAAGGCACCAAGATGATCTTTGTCCAGGGCAAGCGTATTGGTCGGCATATAGCCGGTGTTTGGCACGACAATGCTCTGGCCTTCGGGACCCGTGGCGAACCTGACGTAGTCCCAGGCGGCGGCGCGCTTGGCGGGATCGTCGGTGAGGATAACCGCAACCATGCCGCCCGTCGGCATCGTGGCGTTTTCAACACCAAGCGGCTGTTTGGCGGTGCGGAGTGTGAACCGATCTCCAATTTCACCTTCGAAACCGCTCACACTGCCGGCGGAGGCGAAGAAGAAGCCAAGCTTGCCGGAGGTGAAGAGCTGCTTGGCAGCGCGGGGGTCGATCGCCGGCTGAGCGCCGTCGGTATGGAACCGCTTGAACAGCTTGACTGCAGCCTGGCCGGCAGGACCGTCAAACGCGACGTCGCTTTCCTTGTCGTTCATCATCTGGCCGCCGAAGTTGCGCACCAGGTTCTGCGTGGCCCAGTCGTCCGAGCCAAGCTGGTAATACATGCCGGACGTTCCGTCGCCGAGCGCTCCGATCTTGGCGGCAAGCGCAACAAAGCTGTCCCACTCGGTCGGGATCTTGTCGGGATCGCCGCCAACCTTCTTCACCAGATCGGCATTGTAATAGACGACCGGCGTCGACATGGCGAAGGGAAGACCGTAGAGATGGCCGTCGATCGTTGCGAGTGACAGCACTTGGTCCGTGTAGCCGTTTTCGGCCAGGTGATCGGCGGCAACCAGATCGTCGATAGGTTTCACAAGTCCACGCGCCACGAGCGGCCGCAGCACATTGAAGCCGACGAAATGAACGTCCGGCAGCTGGCCGGCCATGCTCTGGCGGATCAGCGTCTGGACAGCTTCATCGTAGCTCGGCGCAGCAGCGCGGAAGTTGATCTTGATATCCGGATGGTCCGCCATGAAGCGATCGGCGATCGGCTTATGGATCACTTCGTGTTCGGGCCAGGCGTAATAGACGTCGAGGTTGGTTTCGGCTTGCGCCGGCATGGATGCCGCAGCGGCAGTGATACCGGTGGCAAGGATCATTGCAATTGTTTTCACATTGCTCTCCTGAGTTTTAGATTGGGTTGAGAACGGAGCTAATGTCGGCCGAGCACCAGACCCCGGACGAAGTGTTTCTGCATGAGAAGGAAAAGAGCGACCAAGGGCGCGGTCACGAGAACGCCCCCGGCCATGAGCGCACCGACATTTCCGGTGCCCTCACCCGACTGCCGGAAATAGGCAATCCCGAGGGAAGGCATCATCATGTCGGGATTGGTCGTCACCACCAGCGGCCAATAGAGATCGTTCCAGTGGGCGACGATGGAGAAGATCGAGAAGGAGGTGACCGCCGGCCAGGCTGCGGGCAGCATGATCCGCAAGGCGATCGAAAGCTCGCTGAAACCATCCAGCCGCGCCGCGTCGAGCACCTCGTCCGGGAAGGTCACGAAAAACTGCCGGAACAGGAAGATCGCAAACACCGAGATGATCCAGGGCAGAATGAGCGCGGCATAGCTATCGAGCAGGCCGGACTTTGCAAGAGCTATGTAGATCGGGATGGTCGGTATCTGCACCGGCACGAGGAGCCCGAGAAGAACGGCGCCCAGGAGGATCGGACGGCCCGGGAAGGACAGCTTGGCAAGTGCATAGCCACAGGGAACGGCGACCGCGATCTGCAGCACGAGGATCGCCGCGCAAACGACTATTCCGTTTCCCATGAACCGCAGAAGCGGAATGGCGGACAATGCATTGCCGTAATTTTCGACGGCGCCGTCTAACGTCGGCATCGGCAGAAGGCCGCCGTTGAAGATCTCGCTCTGCGGCGTCATCGAGGCGAGCAGCATCCAGAAAAACGGGAAGATCATGAAGAGCGCGCCGCTCATTAGCACGACATGCGAGACAGAGCGGGACGCGGAGGATTGCGCCAGGATCACGACCGGCCTCCATTGGTTTTCCAGCGCGCCTGGTGCTCGGAAACGCGCATCTGGACGAGCGATAGGATGGTCACGAAGATGAAAAAGGAAACGGCAATTGCCGACGCATATCCCACCCGAAAGAAGCGGAAGCCTTCTTCATAGAAGGTGTAGAGGATGACCGAGGTCGATTTCATCGGCCCACCTTGGGTGAGAACCGCAACCGTCTCGAAGACCGAAAAGGCACGGATGATCGTCATGACCGTGACGAACAGGGTAACCGGCGCTAACATCGGCCAGGTCACAAGCACGAAAGGTTTCAGGCCCCTGTCCGCGCCGTCGATCGCGGCAGCTTCATAAAGCTCGTCCGGAATGGTCGAGAGACCAGCCAGAAAGAGGATCATGTTGAAGCCCACGAGCTGCCAAATACCGATCGCTGCAAGCGCATAGATTGCCGTTGCCGGGTCTGCAAAGAACCTGACGGGAGAAGCGCCGAAAAGCTGCAACAGCGCGTTGGCGACGCCGAGGCTAGGATGCAGGATCGCTTCCCATGCGGTTGCCAGCGCGACCAGGGTAGCAGCCACTGGCAGAAAGTAGGCAGTTCGATAAAAGGCCGCGAACCGCGATCCGGCGATCAGGAGAGCGACCAACAGCCCCCATCCAATCGTCGTCGGCACGACCACGAGCACATAAAGCGCAGTGTTGCGCAGGCTCTGAGCAAAAGCCGGGTCGGTCAGCATGCGCGTGTAGTTGGCGAGCCCGACAAATCGGGCGCCGGCCAAACCGAGGGAAGCGTCTGTGAAAGACAAGGCGAAAACGAGGATGGCAGGGCCGATCAGGAGAGCGGCAATCATCAGCGTCGCCGGCAGGGCGAGAACGATGCCGGCACGGGCCTGAGCGCGGGCCAGAGTGAGTTTTATTGAAGCCTTTGCAGGCTCGGAGCTGATCGGGATATCCTCTACGACGGCCATATCAAGCTGCCCTGATGTGATCGTGGCGCCGGCGCGCGCTGTCTGTCGCGAAAAACCACGCTTTTTCCGGATCGATGGCCACCCCCAACTTCTCACCCTCGCGCAAGGACTGTGCGCGCTCAGCCGGAATCCGGACGACGAACTGAGCACCCGCCTCAGTACCGACAAAGACGTTCGCATCGGTTCCAGCATGCTCGATGCGCCCGACATGCACCGGCAGGGCGCCGGACTGGTCCGCTCCAGTCAGGGATGCATGCTCCGGCCGGAAAGCCAGCGTACCGGACTCTGCCGATCCGAGGGCATCGCGAATGATGATCCGGTTGCTGCCGATCATCAGCCCGCCACCAGTTGGTGCGGGTACCGCCAACTCGTTTAGAAAAGGCTGGGCCAGAAACCGGGCAACATCGATATCGAGGGGATCGCGGTAGAGATTGGCCGGACTCGCGACCTGGCGGATCTCGCCGCCAAACATAACGGCGACGCGGTCCGATATTGCTGCCGCTTCCGCTTGGTCATGGGTAACGAAGATCGTCGTCGTGCCCATTTCCTTGTGCAGCCGAGCGATCTCGCCGCGCGTATGGATTCGTAGCGCGGCGTCCAGGTTTGCCAGCGGCTCGTCCATCAGGAAGATCTTCGGCTTGCGCACCATAGCGCGCCCCAGCGCCACACGCTGCCGCTGCCCGCCCGATAGAGCCGCCGGGCGCCGATCTAGGAGCGTATCGAGCTTGAGAAGTGCCGAGGTTTCCCGGACCCGCTCCTCGATCGAGCGGTATCGCTCTTTAGCTCCGGGCAGCAGACCGCCCACGACCGGAAGCCGTTCGAGACTGCTCAACTCGCGCATCACCAGCGGCGCCGCGATATTGTCGTGCACATTCAGATGCGGATAAAGCGCGTAGCTCTGGAAGACGAAGGCAAGGTCGCGATCTTTCGGCGCGACGCTATCCAGCCCCCTGCCCCCTGCGCGTATATTCCCCCGATCTGCGCGCTCGAGCCCCGCTATGATCCGCAAGAGTGTTGACTTGCCGCAGCCGGAAGGCCCGAGCAGCGTCACGAACTCGCCTGGAGCGGCCTCGAGGGAGACGTCTTGCAGGACATCCGTTTCGCCATACCGCTTACTGATTTTGTGGATGTGGAGGTCCAAGGCTGCCATTCCGAGTCCCTTTTCGGTTGCCGACAGGCTTAATGGCGTTTTATTTCAATTTCATTACAGTTGGAGTTTAATTTCATTGCAACCGATTTCTCCATCGCCTTTCCGAGTGCCAGCATCAGGCTTTCGATCACGAAGATCTTGCCGATCATCGGGGTCAGCGTGCCGCCGATCGGGTGGTCGTCAAGACCGGAGGCCTGCAAGATGGCGACGGTCAGTGCCCCTGCGGAGCGGGCACCCTTGAGGAACTGAATGGTATCAACTGTCAGGCCGGAGATCGAAAGGCCGATCGCCACGCATCCGGGGCCGAGTCCGTTGGCGACTTCGTGAGCCATGTTGGAGTTTCGGAACGCCAGGGCCGTAAGCCCAACTCGCAAGAGCCGATAGGCTAGCAGTTCTGCTGTCACCCCCGACATTCCGGCTCCGTAAAGATCTATCCTTCTGCTTGCCGCAATCAATTCTGCGAGCGTCTCGATGGCCTCGAGATCGGCATTGCTGTGCGCGATCCCTAGATTCTGGGCCATCGTGTCGCGCAAGGCTAGCAGGGCGGCGTCGGGCTGCTGCGGGGCGGTGGATGGACGCCTGGAGCGGCCAATCTCTGCCGCCAGTGCCAGCTTGAAATCGCGAAAGCCGGAAAAGCCGATCTGGCGGCAAGGCCGCAAAATGCTGGCTTCCCCACTACCCGCGAATTCACCTAGTGCCCCGACCGAGTGGTGCAGCACTTTCTCGGGGTTCTCCAGGATGTATTTGGCGATCCGAGCGAGCGCATTCGGCAGATGATCGATGTCCTCCTGCAAGCCAGATAGGATGCTCTCGCCCTCTGCCGCTGTCGTTGCAGGTGAGTTAATGCTCATTGCCACAATCCCGTACCTTATGAAGCTGAAGGAAAGAGGAGCGAGATACCATAGACCCATCGAACAATTTCAGGCTTCCGATTTATTTTGCAACTCCAGTGCTGAGCGGTGGCCGCAATCAATGTCCTTCGCCTGCCACATGTGCCCCATCCACATATTCCTGCTCCAAAACCGAAGCCAGGACTGCGGCCACCACCGCCGAAACGCCGACCGCCAAGAAGCATACGCGTAAGCTGGTCGCTTCTTCGGCGCGAGCGAGAGCTCTAGTGAGAAACTAGCCCGAACCGGGCGACCGGGGCCGGCTCCGAGAGTGCGAGAACAACGCCTAGCTCGTGACCTTCCCATGCCGGTCTGCCAAGACTAGTAGTCCTCAATTCTCTCCGGACCGGATCCACTTCTAAGCATCATTGCGGAAAAGCTGCGCTCTAAAAGGTCGGATTTCAACACCCGATGATGGTGGCTATCCCAGAGATCATAATGCTCATTGGGGTCCTCTTGATGATCGAACAGCTCTCCTATTCCAACATCGTGATATACATTTAGTTTGTGACGTCCATCATAGTACATTGATGCGCGAGACCCTCGGCTGCCGCGGAACCTGAGGGAGTTGTGATACTCACTGACAACGTATGGCTTATGGCAATCCAGTGAGGTGTTGCCAAGCAGCATCTGGTCGAGTGAGAGCCCCTGCATAGCCTTGGGGACTTCAAGCCCCGATAACGAGAGCAATGTGGGCGCAATATCGACCAGCTCGACTAGTGCATTCGACACAGATCCTTGGGCTGAGCTGCCAGGCACGGAAATCACAAGTGGGACATGCACCACACCCTCATAGAACCGGCAGCCTTTGTAGAGCAGGCCGTGGTCACCCATCATGTCACCATGATCGCTCATGAAGACAACGATCGTGCGGTTCAGCTGGCCGGTTTCCGTCAAAGCGTCTAGTACTCGGCCAACCAGATCGTCGACTTGAGCCACCTCCGCGTGATATGCCGCTCTCATCTCCCAAATGTTGAACTTCGTGGGTGGCGCTTCATGCGTAGGCCCTGCCAATTCGTCATTGTGCGTCTCACCCGCGTCTGTTGCTGCACGCCACGGATCCACCGCGAATTTCGCTTGCTGATCGACTCGTTCAAATTTCTTCTGGTGCTCGAGATCAATCGGCTTGAAGGCAGGATCAGGCATATCACTTGGGTTGAACCGCCTGAGGTAGTCTGGCGGGGGATTGAGGGGCGGATGAGGCGCGTCGATGTTAATGCCTAAATACCAATTACGATCAGAATGCATCTTGATGAAACGCTCAGCCCGATCGCCTGCCCAACGCGCCTGCCGATATTCTGCGGTCGGTCCCGGACCATAGTGTTGGTCAAGATACGGTTTGAAGTAGGCTACGGGATCGACCCCTTTTGACCACATCCACGCATGATAGTCATGGCTGCCTGACCACTCCGGAAATGGCTCAGGGCTCCAGTAGAACTCGGCAAATCCATCGTCGGGGCGCTTTTCTATCATGCCACGTGTGGCAGACAGGTGCAGCTTTCCTATGTGCCCTGTGTAGTATCCGGCATTGGCCATCAGTTTTGGGAGCAAAACGAGATGCGAAGGAAACGTGCCGGCGCCGTTTTGATGCACTTGGTGTGCGATCGGATACAATCCTGTCAGAAAGCTCGTTCGGCTCGGCGTGCAGATAGGGCTTTGACAATACGCACGAGCGAATGCTGTACCCCTCGCGGCCAGACGGTCGATATTTGGAGTTTGCGTGCCTTTGAACCCCATGCACTGCAAGGTGTCCCAACGCTGCTGATCGCTGCAAATCCAGACTATATTAAAGTTGCTCAACTCTCATCCCCACACGCTATGGAGGTTCAGTTCGCGCACCACCGGCGCGCAAAACCGCGCCGGTGGTGACGTGTAAAGACTATTTCAGGTATCCAGCACGCCTCACGATGTCGACCGCATCACGTTGAGCATCGTCCAAGGCAGCATCTGGGCTCTTGCTCCCGACAACCGCCTCTTGCAGGGCACGGCCAAGGCGGTCGCCGATCTCCTTGAATTCAGGGATCCGAGGATAATACCACTCGGGCGCCCCGCGAAGCGTTTCTGCATATGTTGCCGCAAACGATCCATGGCCATAATCATAGTCATGTTTCGCACGGATTTCCGGATCGTCCCACAGCGATGTCCTGGTGATGGCGACAAAGGTGCTGTCGAGCGAAATCCGCTTCATGAGATCTTTACTCGTCGCCCATTGAAGGAAGGCCGCTGCAGCTGCCTTGTTTTCTGATGCAGCTGGAATGACATACGCCTGTGCTGCAAAGGGCGGGAACCTCCCACTTACGCCGCCAGGGGGCAAAGCAAACCCAAGCTTACCGACGACCTTCGACAGCTTGAGATCGAGAATGCGACCTGCGGTGGGAGCGCCTTCGACAGTCATAGCAATGCGGCCCTGCTGCATCGCAATGACGACGTCGTCAAACGTTGCTGAGGTGCTGCCAGGCACGGTGAAATTGGTCATCACGTCTGTGTACCATTTCAGCGCCTCCACGGCGGCGGGCGTATTGACCGTGGGCGTCAGATCCGCCGGTTCGTTCGCGAAATACTTACCGCCGAAACCATAAAGGACCTGGCCCCAAAACCAGATATTCTCACCGGTGTCGGGCTGCCCCCTTAGCGCAGTGCACTGGATGTCAGCCTTTTTCAACAGCTCGCAGTCGTTGCGGAATTCCTCCCACGTTTGCGGTGGCTGCTTGATACCGGCCTTCTCGAATAAGTCGGGACGATAATAAAGGAGCTGCGTCGCCGCGAAATGCGGCAATGCCAGTTGTTTGCCGTCCTTGTTGTACAGGCGCAGCACGGGACCGATGAAATCCTGTACGTCCGCACTCTTCATATCAATGTAATTATCAAGCGGCTCCAGGATATCGCCAGATGCGTATCGCCCGAACTCCTCGCTCCCTAAGTATACGACGTCGTAACTATTTGAGCGCGTCAAGAGCTCGACCGACACCTTTTGAACGGTCGGCGCATACCCGAAGAGATCAAACTGTACTTCAGCGCCAGTCTTCTCTGTGAATTCGTGCGCGAATTTTTTGAGCTCCAAATCGTATGCCGAGTTTGTCGATAGGACCGTTATTTTCACGCCGTCATAGCGCTGCTGAGCCGACGCTCCGCCGCCGACGGCAACACCTAATGCAACAGCAAGCATTCCAAGACATCTCATTGCTTCTCTCCTTGAGCTAGCGTTTCACCCTTTCACGGAACCGGTCGTTGTTGGGCCGGCGACGTATTTCTTTACGAACGGCACGAAAATCACGATCGGGACCAGCATAAGCACGCATGCGGCTGCCGCCTTGCCCCAATCGGTCCCCTCAAATGGCATGAAATTCAGTATTGCGACGGCTGCAGTTTTTGCGTCATCGCGTGTCAGTGTCAGCGCAAAAAGAAACTCGTTCCACGAACCAATGAATATCAGTATTGCTGTTGCCAGGATGCCAGATCTGGCGATGGGTATCGAGATGAGCGTCATCGTCTGCAGCGTTGACGCGCCGTCTATCATCGCGGCTTCTTCAATTTCACGCGGCACTTGGTCAAAAAACGCCGACAAATACCAGATCGCAAGCGGAACCGCGAACATTGTGTTGACGGTGATCAGCGCAATCTTCGTGTCGACGAGGTGTACTTGGCGAAAAAAGAGAAAATAGGGGATGATGTAGATCATCGCTGGCGCCGCCCGGAGTGCCAATACCAACGTCAATAGCCTTCGCATGGCAGTTTTCTGCAAATGAGAGATACCAAAGGCTGCCGGGACCGAAAGCGCCATGGTCAATATGATGGTGCTGCATGAGACCACAATTGAATTGATGAGCGCGGAAGAGAAGTCCTTGTCAGCGATTATCGCAGTATAGTGCTGAGTGGATGGCTCCCCCACGATCACGGGCGGCCATTGAAACATCTCGGTGGGCTGTTTGAGAGATGTCGATAGGGTCCACAATATAGGCGAGAATAGGAATAGCGCAAAGGCAGCGCAGACAAGATATCCGTAGATGTGACGTCCAAGGTCTCGACGCATGGGCTTATCTCCCAACTCGAGTGGCCGAGATATGGCGAATGGATGATATCCGGAGATGTGACGTCCAAGGTCACGCCGCATGGGCTTACCTCCCAACGCGAGCGGCCGAGATTTGGCGAATAGACCAAAAGCACACGCCGACGATCGTTGTTGTGAATGCCACGAGAATTGCGGCGGAATAATCGAGATCGAGATATGTAAATGCGGTCAGAAAAGCGTAGAAGTTTAGGGGTTCAGTCGCCCCTGCCGGCCCGCCACCTGTCAACACGAAGATCACGGGGAAAATCCCAAGGACCTCTAAAGCTTGAAACACGGCAACGGCTCCCATCGCAGGTAAGACGAGCGGTATGGAAATATACCATTGCGCCTGGGCCCAACTTGCTCCGTCGAGGTTTGCCGCCTCATAAATCTCGTCCGGGATCGAGTCCAAAGACGAAAGAAGCAGCAAAGCAACTATGGGAACCCCAAACCAAATCGATACGATGATCACGGAGACAAGCGCTGACGTTTTGCTTCCAAGTAAGTCAGCTTCGAAATTGTGGCCGAACACGCTTGCGAGATAAGACAAGCCGCCCACACCAGGAATGAGGAACAACTTCCACACAATTCCGCCCACCGCTGGCGGAACTACGGACGGGAGCAGGAAAGCTGCTCGCATCCACCGTGTGCCAACGAGCTTTTCCTTTAGCGCTATTGCCAACGCTAACCCACACAGTAGTTGGAGGCTGACGGGGACGACGACCAAAATGAACGTAACTAGTGCGGCGTTGATAAACCGACCGTCGGATAAGAAGCGCGCGTAATTGTAAAGCCCGATAAAGCGCGTCTTTTCCGGGAAGGCTATGTTGAAGTCCCCGAACGAGAGGGCAACGACAGCTGCAATCGGCACGAGCGTCGCAAGACATAGGAACCCGATCGCGGGTGTAACGAGCGCCGAAGACATTTTAAGCCGGGAAGATGCCATCGTCCGTTGCTCCTGGAATTATTTATGCTCGCCCTGGAATAGGCCCCCTCAGCTGCTGTCAGCAACGCTAAAGCGAGCTTCAGCAAGCATGAGGGCGTCAACGATGCAGTGTTCGCCCCGTGGTGAGTAATTCGCGGCCGTCGACGTGATGAAGTGCCGAGAAAATTCCACGATGTATAGTTTTTTTGTAGAGTTACCTTTCCAAGTTTCATGCGCCTTTGGAAACAGAATGCTGCGCAGCATTCAATTGGTAGGCGAAGCACGACGCATTCCTACCCGTCGACCAAGGCCTCGAGGTAGCTGGATCACTGCCACTGACTCGCCATTGCTGTCTTGATCAGGGGCTAAGAAGGACGTCCGAAACGTTCTCCGGACGCGCGTGCTCAGATCCGTGGCTCCGATTCGTTCATGGTCACCTTTGTGTCATTTTGGCTATAACGAAACTGGGCATCAGTAAGTCCAGCCGCGTCGGACAGCTCTGCGGCCAACAGTTGAGCCGGCAGGATGTCCACGATTGATCGTGCCACGCGGTTCTGCAAAAATGGTACCTTCACAACTGTCAGGTTTTTGTCGTCTTGAGGCGACTCGCTTGCGGTCACCAGAAGAACTGCACAGCCGATTTCAGCCAATTCCTGCGCCAGTCGCACTTCGCGGCCGTCACCGAATATCAAAATCCCGGTTGCCTGATCCATCGATTCCATCGGGCCGTGCAAGTAGTGCAGCGTGTCTGAGACGCCGGTGGGCACCCTCGCAGCCTCGCGAATGAGCAAACAAGTCTCGCCCGCTGTACCCAAGGCCGATATCGCGCCAACGCAATCGATCGCCCGCTGGTCATGAAACATTTCTCTAATACGTGCCATCTTTTTCGCCGAGTCTTCCAAGACCTCGCTTGCTATCAGAGGAATGTCGTTCCAATTGAAGCTGTCTTCACCACAGAGCGCATTTATCAGCAGCCCGCCTGCCAGCAGCGAGCCTGTGTAGCCGGTGCTCGACGGCAGTGAATCCGGACCGGACTCAAAGTGAAGTGCTGCCGAAGCGGTGCGTGACAGTGGGTCGTTGCCTTCGCTTGTAATCGCGAGGGATGGTAACCTACTGTGGACGGTGAGTGCAGCGATTGGCTCGATGCTTCTTCCTCCGACAGAAAAGACTATGATCGCGTCGCCAGGGTCGCCCGGCTCCATGAGATCGACCGCGCGCCAAGTATTTGCTCGTCTACCGCGACGTTGCAGTTCACCGGCCACTACCCCCGCTGCTTCGTAACTCGCGCCTATCCCGGTAACGACCACAGTCCCCTTTTTAAACGGCACGAGATCAAAATCGCGAAGCTGCGTTCCGACGACTTTCAAAGTATGGCGAAACTGATCGGGTTGGCGAGCGATCGTTGACCTGTAAATCATTGGATATCCTTGTGTTGGAAGATGATTGAGCTCTCTGAGCGATCGCCGGCCATGCGAAGTTGCCGCGCCATAACGCAGGCGCCTAAAACCGGCGGCTTGTCGAGGAAGGTGACCGCTACTGTCGCCCCGAAACGATTGGAAATTTGATGGGAGAACGCATTGGCTAAAAGTGGCTGGGCGAGAATGACCCCCCCGCCTACCACGACGTCTTTGTCGGGCACGCCCGCCAACATCAAATGGTGGACCAACTGAGTCAGGGCCGCTGCGCCCTCGTCAATAACGCGTTTAGCCAAGGACGAACCTTCATTGGCGGCGTAGAAGATAACGGGTGCGTGTCGCCCCAGAGCCGAGGCGCTGCCTTCCTTCGCGATCGCGGTGCCGATGTTCGTGGGGCTATTCAGTCCGAATGCCTCACAAAGCGCTTCGACAAGCGGCTCTGACCTCGCCCCTCCCAGGTCAATATGCAATCGCACTGCTCGGCCGGCCTCGCGTACTAAACCTGGAGCGCTCCCTTCGTCTCCGATTGCCCAGCCCCAACCGCCTGCGACATGCATCTTGCCTTTCTGGTCCCGAGCGACGGCGATTGAGCCAGTGCCCGCGACGACACCAATTCCGCTGGAAAGCCCCATGGCGAGGGGAAAAAGTTCTGCATCATTGACGACCCTTAAGGGGCAGGCAAAATGATTGGAAAGTGGCTGTTGGAGGACGGCGCACTCTTCCTCATCATCGCATCCATGAGAGCCAATCGCGATGCTGTTGGGCGTGGCGCCAGCAGCAAATCTGCGGATTAGCGCGATTAGTCCAGGGATATCGTGGTCATAGGCGCCAGAACGCCATTCACTGGTTCGCACGACCAAGTCGCGGGCCATACCCTGGTCCAGGCAAGCCCTCAAATGCGTTTTGGTGCCACCGATATCGACACCAATTGTTATGGAACCCATCTCTTCACTCTGTTCGCATTCGCGTGTAGCGGCCGCGGTTCCAGTCTATTTTTAGAAGAATATCACTATTTTCTCTTTCACAAAAGATGGTTTTTTTCATCATCTCGAGTTATCTTACCGTTGACGAAGGGGATGTCGGATGTCAGTTGCAAAAAGGGAGGCAGGCGGTAGAGCCCTAACGAAAATTATGTTCACTGCTTGGCAATGTGCTGAAAAGTTCCTATTGCTCTCGCTGCCCGCGTCAAATCAAACCCAGAGGAGCTGGGGCCCCGTGATCTCAAGGGAATCGTTTTAATGCAGGAACACATTTTAGCGCGATTGCGATCGTCTCAGCCCAGTCTCAGTCCGGCGCTCCTTCGCATCAGTGAGTACGTCCTTAAGGATCCCGCGAAGGTCGTGAACCAAACCATTACGGAGGTTGCTGACGGATCCGGATCGAGCGAAGCGAGCGTCTTAAGGTTCTGCAGAGACATCAAATTTTCGAGCTTTCAGCGTTTCAAACTGGCGTTGGGAATCGAACTCTCCACTCACCAGACAATCAGACACGCCAGCCCCTCTGGTGACGTCATCGACGATACGCTGTCGACGGCCGTCACCGCGCTCAAGCAGACAAAGGACCTGTTGAACCAGGCCGCTCTCGAATTGGCGGTAAAACAGATCATACGAGCAAAAAGTATCGATCTCTACGGTTTCGGGGGCTCTGCGAATGTGGCCCGATACGCGCATTACCTGTTTGTTCGATTCGGACTGGTGTCGCGCGTGCTGGACGACCCGCATCTCGCAGTCATGAGTGCCGTGAATCTCGGGCCGAAGCAAGTCGCACTGGCAATTTCGGAATCTGGCTCGAGCAAGGATACCATCAACTCACTTATGGCAGCCAAGGCTGCTGGCGCATTCACCATCGCAATCACATGTCATATACGCAGTCCAATCGCTGCCAACGCGGACGCTGTACTGGGAGCATCCTCAACAGACACCCCCATCATGCGAGGAGCATTCTCCCGGGTCGCTGGACAATATTTGATCATCGACATCCTCGCCAACATGATCGCTAAAGATGGCAGCAAGTTCCAGGCGGCTATGCAGCGAACCGCAGAAGCCACCATAGATAAAAGCTTTTAGCCGAAACGTTCGCGCAGGTAGTCGTTCAGGAAACGACCGTCCGGATCAAAGCGAGCCCTTTGGGAAACAAAATCCCGGTATCTTGGGTACAAGGCTTCGATCTCGGACCGCCCCAGACTGTGAAGTTTGCCCCAGTGCGGACGACCTTTCACCGAGGAAAAGATCGTCTCGCAATCACGGATGAAATCCCAGTAGTCCTCTCCTGCTGCGCCGGACACGGATATCATCGCGGTCTTCCGCTGAAAGTACGGACTCAACCAAATATCGTCAGCCGCCACGGTTCTATACTCCACCGGGAATATCTGCGACGGATACTTCGTCTGTATCAGCTTGCGGATTTCGCGGAATACCGCCGGACCGTCCTCGTAGGGCACCGAGTATTCGCATTCGTTATGGTTCGGCATCGGAATTGAACCCGGAAATATCCGGTAGCTGGGCCCTATTCTCTCGCCGGCCCGATCTTCGACAGACTCTGGCAATTGAGCCGTGATGTTCAGCGTTCTCATTTCGCAGACATCAGATTTGCTGCGAGTACGTCCGATGCCAGACGTGTCGGGCAGGCTGTATAAGGACGCCGAGTGTTCGGTCGGGCACCAGAAAACGCGGAGACTCCGGTTTTCCTGACATAGCTGATCCAGGTGATCCATGCATTCTTCGAAATCCTCACGCCATATTTTGTCATGAAGATCAAAAGCGGGAATAAGCTTCATCGTGACGGAAAGTACCACGCCGAACATTCCGATAGAAACTTTTGCAGTGTTGAGGGCGTCGACGTCTTGCGAAGCATCGAAATTGACGATGGATCCGTCGCCGGCGGCTATCCGCATTCCAACTATCGGGCCCGCTAAGCATTTTAAGCTGTCGCCGCTGCCATGCGTACCCGTCGATACGGCCCCGCTTATCGTTTGCAGATCGATATCGCCCTGGTTGGGCAATGCCCAACCTGCAGAACGCAGTTCAGGACCAACGTCACAAATCCGCGTTCCGCCGCGAAGCGTCACGCTGCCGCTGGTTGGGTCGATATTTTCGATCCCCGATAGACGCTCCGCTGAGATCAGAACTCCGTCCGTGGGGACAATCGGCGTATAAGAGTGTCCCGTACCCACGACGCGGACGCGCAGGTTGTTCGAGGCTGCTGCCTTGATCGTACTGCAGACGTCATCGTCCGAGCTTGGCATCTCGAAATGCTTTACCCGACAAACCTGATTGCTCACCCAATTCCGCCAAATCATGCTCGGGCCGAGTGTCGGCGATCCTGTTTCTGAAGAATGCAATGGAGTTATCCTTGTTTGCGTTTTCTCGGGTCCTTGGCGGCATTCTTATGGCTTGGGCAGCCGTCCCGTTTCAGCTGAAACGGCAGCGCTGTCGCGCTGTGGCCGCCCCCGACTGATTTTGGGAGGCTATGATGGATATCACCATCGCATTACATATAAAAGAAGATAATTTCCATTGTAAACTGAACTGTGCCAAGGCGCGAATCCGACCATCGTGTGGGGCACCAATCGAAAACCGTCTTGAACTCCGGGACCTCATTGGATCGTGGCTCAGCTCATTTCAAGCCTTGATGCCCCACGAACTCAGGCCAGAAACTAGAGCCCGCTGAAGGCAACCAGCGGGCGGAGGCCGACCGTTGCGCCCAGATGGTATTTTCATATCAATAGATGGTCTTTTTCATCATATCAGTGCCGGCAGGGATGCGTATCCTTTCATGGGCGCGCCACCAATTTTGAGGTTTAGTGGGTCCACTTGCACCAGAATGAGGGCGCTGGGCTGGGGAGAGACGATCGGCAACAATCTCGGGGTCGGAGCGTCTGTTCAGGACGGATCGATCTCTGTCACAGCCGCGCCTTCGGCGCAGGAACATCATGGCGGCGCGCGACCGCGACA
Source organism: Mesorhizobium sp. M1399 (assembly GCF_040317735.1). Classification (NCBI taxonomy): domain Bacteria; kingdom Pseudomonadati; phylum Pseudomonadota; class Alphaproteobacteria; order Hyphomicrobiales; family Phyllobacteriaceae; genus Mesorhizobium; species Mesorhizobium sp. M1399. The sequence continues at coordinate 463 of NZ_JAMYKZ010000031.1, read as the reverse complement.
AGACTATTCAAGTTCTCATCGATCCCCTTCAGACCTTCAGAAGCCCGGCTTGAATTTCGGCCTGCTTGCGAAGCGCAGCAAAACCGTATCCAAGGGCGCAACCTCGACATCCACCGTCGTGCAGGGCCGAACCTCAGCAGATGTTCGGCCAGCCGCTCGTAAAGGGCTTAAGCGTCGTGTGCTTGCGCATAGCCGAGCCAACGTTTAGCATCGCTCGTCATTCGCTGACGATGGCTTGATGGCACTCCGAATAGGAAGGGCCACTCGATGGCAAATGCTTGGAAAGCATCAGTCATACCCAGCCTAAGACCATCACACTAGCACGTCACGATCTCGTCCTCGGAGAGGCTCGGCTCAGTTACCTGCGAACTACTCTAGACCAAAAGTATGACCTGGCGGTCTGAAGCGCGAAAGGGAGGCTTCGCCGAAGGCGGTGTTGGCAGCGACCGACGCCTTGTTAAGC
>NZ_JAMYKZ010000030.1:0-31405 GCF_040317735.1 Mesorhizobium sp. M1399 | reverse complement strand
GGGGGGCTGAATGCCGACGCTGTCGAGGGCGCGATAAAGATACAGATACATCCAACGGCCGCGAACCTTGATATAGATCTCGTCCATATGCCACTTGCCGGTTACGGTCCGCTTGCGTTTGTTGAACAACGCTCCAGAAGCTCAGGCGAGAAGTGAACGACCCAACAATGCACGGTGGAGTGGTCGACGTTCAGGCCTCGCTCGGTAACTGTCGGCCTTTGAGCATCGAGGGGAGCTATGGCGGAAACTGGGTGATGACGGTTTGAGGAGAGCGGCTTATCGAGGCGGGTGATGAAGCCTGCCAGAACCTCTCGAGGAGAGCGATACGCCATGAACGAGACTATCAACATTGTTCGCCTTCGTCAGCCTTGTCAAGCGACACGAGGAATTGACCAGGGCAACGAGTTCAGGTTAACGACGGGGGTGTAATTTTGTGGCCGGGCGTAGGTTAGCGTGATTCAAGAGGCTTCCGCAGATTCGGGAGGAAGCCATGAGCGAAGTCGTTGCCGCGCCGCGCAAGAGCCTTTTGCAGCATTTTTCGGCAATCAAGGACGATCGCCAGCCGTGCAAGGTGATGTATCCGTATAGCGCGACATATGTGGAACGGCCACGCGGGCAAGCGCTTTTTCAGACATTTCACCCAGCGGGATAGGTGCGGTCATATGTCCGGCCTTTCAGCGCGGTCTAAGACCGCTGGCCTCGATGAAATTCGCGATGCGAGGGGCTGATCAATCTGACGCGCTGTAAGCGCATTGTCGCGCCGGCCTCTCTCGCCTCGGGATTTCGTCCCGTGGGTCATCGTCTAATTGTGCACCTCGCCTCTGTCCGGCGTCGCGCCGGCCAGTCCGTCCTGGTCGTCGTTCGGCTCAGGCGCGTGCTGCGCCGCTTGCCGCACCAGTATTTCGATATGTCCCGCCCTTGGTGAGCAGCGCCCAGATAATCCTCGCCATCTTGTTGGCGAGCGCGACCGCGACGACCTTGAAAGGCCGCCGCGCCAAAAGGGTCACTAGCCATCGCAGCGCTTTGTCGTTTCCCTTAACGCGCCGCAAGACAGACGTCGCGCCACAAACGAGCAGCGAGCGGAGCGTCGGGTTGCCCATTTTCGATATGCCGCCGAGCCGCTCCTTGCCGCCGCTCGAATGAGGCTTTGGCGTCAGTCCCAGCCAGGCGGCGAAGTGACGGCCGGATTTGAACCCGCCGGGATCCGGGACCAGCGCTTTGACGGCCGCCGTGATCGCTCCGACGCCCGGAATTGTGGTCAGCCGTCGCATGTCCTCATCGCGCTTCGCTTCGCCGACGATCCCTCGTTCGAGCTTGTCGATTTGACGCGTCAGCGTCAGCGCCGCATTGCCTCACGGAGATTGTTCCCGAGTGGACTGCACCCCTTGGGTGAGACACTAGAGCGGTTTTGCCAAATTCGGAGTCGCGGGTTTGCGTTGAGTGGCTTGTTCTGATTCCCTGATCGAAGTGATTTGCGAAAGGAGCAACGGCATGGCGCGAGCCTACGGCGTGGATTTGCGAAAGCGTGTGGTCGAGGCGATAGACGAAGGTCTGTCGACCCGGGCAGCGGCGCGGCGGTTTTCGATCGGGATTTCGACGTCCGGCGCGTGGTATCGCGAGTGGCGTTCGCGTGGCAGGCTGGAGCCTGGCCGGCAGGGCAAGCCGAAGCTTTCGAAGCTGGATGCGCACGAGGCGTTCATTCTCGCCCTGGTGGAGACCGACGAGCGGGACATCACGCTTACTGAGATCGCCGAGCGCCTTGCCGAGCGCGGCGTCAAAGCCGGCGTGACGACGGTCCACGAGTTCTTCGCAAAGCGCGGCATCACGTATAAAAAAGACGGCGCACGCGGGCGAACAGCAGCGCCCGGACGTTTTGGCCGCGCGAGAAGACTGGTTCGACGGACAGCTCGATCTCGACCCAAGCCGCCTGATCTTCATCGACGAAAGTGGCCTCAATACAAAGATGGCGCGGCTTCGGGGTCGCTCGCCGCGCGGCGAACGTTGCCGGGCGGCCGTGCCTCACGGGCATTGGAAGTCCACGACCTTCACGGCGGGCTTGCGTCTCAACGGGATCGCCGCTCCCTGGCTTCTCGACGGTGCGATGGATGGCGAAGCGTTTCTGGTCTACCTGCGCCGCGTCCTTGCGCCGACGCTTCAGCCCGGCGACGTCGTCGTGATGGACAACCTCCCGGCTCACAAGGTAGCCGGCGTTCGCGAGATCATCGAGGCGGCCGGCGCATGCCTACGCTATCTTCCGCCCTACTCGCCGGACTTCAATCCGATCGAGATGGCATTCGCCAAGTGACCTGCCACTGAACATTCATCCAGCGGCGATTAGAGCCTTGGCCGTTTCTGTTACGCCTCTTGGCGCGGGTTGAGCAACCGGCGGAGGCGCGGAGCCTTCGATCAGCACAGCGTCGGAGCCGGTTGCGGTGATGTCCTCGGCGTATGCCGCCGGGGTCTGGTAGCCGAGCGAGGAATGAGGCCTGGCGGTGTTGTACAACACGACGAGAGAACGCCCACGGGACCGAGGAACGCAAGTTTCTTTATCATGGCATCCCTGGGCCGGGCGTTGTGTTCACGTTCATGAGGTGATCGAGAAGGCTGACCGGGAGGTTTTCCGCTGCAGTCTCTCTGGCCACGCCTCCGATCGGTGGCTGGAGGTTCCGGCCTGGATGTTTGATCGCGCGGTCTGCACCGCGTGGCGCATTGCCGCTGCCCCACATGTCGATCCCAGAACGCTTGGCGTCTTGGTGACACTGCTGCAGGACGCGACGGCCAATTCCCACACCCCATCGCAATTGGAGGTTTCGGGCGCAGCATCGGATCCTCACGACGCGAATCGGGGAGAGGTCCATGCCGCGCCAGCCCACGACATATCAGTTCGATCTGTTCTCCAACCCGCACGATGCGGAGACCGCGCAGATGCCACCATGGCAGGCGCTGCCGGAAGAGACGCGCCTGACGCTGACAAAGCTGATGGTGCGCCTGATCCTCGACCACGTCGACGGCGAGCGCGCCGTTCCACGGGAGGAGGCACGCCATGATGCATGAGAAGATCCGGCCCCACCATCTGGAGCGAAAGGCGATCCTTTATGTGCGGCAGTCCTCGGCCCATCAGGTTCTGCACAATCGTGAGAGCAGCGCCCTGCAGTATGCGATGCGCGATCGCCTGGTCGCGCTCGGCTGGTCTTGCATCGAGACGGTCGATGACGATCTCGGCCGCTCTGCTGCTGGCGGTGTCGCGCGAGCGGGCTTCGATCGGATGGTCGCAGCAGTCTGTCTCGGCAAGGTTGGGGCGGTTGCGGCGCGGGAGGTATCGCGCTTCGCCCGCAACAGCCGCGACTGGCAGCAGCTCATCGAGATGTGCCGCGTCGTCGATACCGTGCTGATCGACCAGGAGACGGTCTACGCACCGCGCCAGGGCAATGACCGGCTGCTGCTGGGATTGAAGGGCAGTCTCAACGAGTATGAGCTCGATCTTCTGCGTCAGCGCTCCTTGTCGGCCCGCTATGAGAAGGCCCGGCGCGGTGAACTCGTCGTCGCTTCCCCGGTCGGCTTCGTGAAGGTCGGCGACCGGCTGGAGAAGGATCCCGACCGTCGCATGCAGGAGGCCATCACCCTTGTGTTTGACAAGGTGGCGGAACTCGGCAGTGCCCGCCAGGCCCTGCTCTGGTTCCTCGAACATGGGCTGGATTTGCCTGCCAAGCGCAACAATGGCGATGTGGTCTGGCGCAGGCCAAGCTATGCGACCATCCACCGAATGATCGAGAACCCGATCTACGGCGGCGCCTACGCCTATGGTAAGACTCGTGCTGCGTCGGGATATGATGCAACAGCCATTCGTTCGCGCAGCCGCCGTAAGGCGCGTGATGAATGGCTGGCGCTGATCCCGGGTGCACACGAAGGCTACGTCAGCTGGGAAAGGGCGGAAGCGATCCGCAAGATGGTGAGCGACAACGTGCCCACGAGCCGGCATCACGGGGCGCCCAAGCATGGCGACGCTCTGCTCGCCGGCCTTGTCCGCTGCCGGCGCTGCGGCCGCAAGCTGACGGTCCGCTACACGGGAACCAAGCACAACATTCCGCGCTATTCCTGCTGGCGTGGTCTGCTTGACAATGGCGAGCCGCGTTGCATCGCCTTCGGTGGGCTACGCGTCGACGACGCCATCGAGGAAGCTCTTCTGCGGGTTGTCGAGCCGGCAGCGATAGCCGCGGCCGTCGAGGCCGAAGCGCAAGCGGCCAGTCGCCGCGATCAGGTCCGCGATGCTCTGATGCGCGATCGCGAGGCGGCACGCTACAGCGCCGATCGGGCGTTCCGGCTATACGACGCCATCGATCCGCAGAACCGGCTGGTCGCGGCGGAACTGAAGTTGCGATGGAACCGGGCGCTTAGCGTGTCGGCGAGATCGAGAGCAGGATTGCCGCGCATGCTGCCTCGACATCGGAGCCATCACTTCTGTCGCCAATACACGTCACCGCGCTCGCCGCCAATCTCAAGGCAGTGTGGGCGGCGCCGACGACGGATGCAAGGCTCAAGAAGCGCATCGTTCGCACCGTCATCCGGGAGGTGGTCGCCGATATCGATGACGAAGCGTCAGAGATCGTTCTTCTGATCCATTGGGTTGGCGGCGTCCATACTGAACTGCGCCTGCCGAAGCGGCGCCGTGGACAGCGCAACAGCACGTCCGGCGATATCATCGCGGCCGTCCGCCAACTGGTGCTCATCGCCAATGATGATCTGATTGCTGGCATCCTCAACCGCAATGGACTGGTGACCGGCCACGGCAATCGATGGACACGCGAACGGGTCACCGCGCACAGGTCGCATCATAAGATCCCTGTCTTCCGGCCAGCGGCGGACGGCAAAGAGCCATGGCTTAACCTGAACAAGGCGGCGCGCCTTCTCGGCGTTGCACCGAAGACCCTCAGGCTCGCCGCCGAGGCGGGCGAGATCGAAGGCGTTCATCCTCTGCCGGATGGTCCATGGGTCTTCAGCCGATCAACGCTTGGCGAACCTGCGGCACAGCGCATCGTTCATCGCGCGCGGCAAAACCCAAAATACCCCACGGGATCGCATCCAGATCAGCAAAACCTATTCACTTCAACGACATAGACAGATGGGTGTTATGAAACAGGATTGAAGTCCTCCCGCCATTCGGCGATGGCGCTGCGGGCGTGGTCGAGGCCGAAGAACAGGCTCTCGTTCAAGAGCTCGTCGCGCATGCGACCGTTGAAGGATTCGACATAGCCGTTCTGCATCGGCTTGCCCGGCGCGATGTAGTGCCATTCGATCCCGTGATCCTTCGACCATGCGAGGATGGCGTTCGACGTGAACTCCGTGCCGTGGTCGGAGACGATCATGCCTGGCTTGCCGCGCTGGGCGATCAGTTCCGTCAGTTCACGGGCAACCCGACGGCCGGAGATCGAGGTGTCCGGAATCGCGGCCAGACATTCGCGTGTCACGTCGTCGACGATGTTGAGCACACGGAACCGCCGGCCACAGGCGAACTGGTCATGGACGAAATCCAGCGACCAGCGCGCATTCGGCTTTGCCTCGACCAGGATTGGGGCCCGCGTGCCGGCTGCTCGCCGTCTTGCCCGGCGCTTGCGCACTGTCAGACCTTCCTCGCGATAGAGACGGTAGATACGGTTGACCCCAGATGCCTCGCCCTCGCGCCTGAGCAGGATGAACAGCCGCCGGTAGCCGAAGCGTCGGCGCTCGTTCGCGAGGTCACGCAGCCGACCACGCAGCTCCGTCTCTGGCGGTCGGCGAGACTGGTAGCGGATCATCTTGCGATCGGCGCAGACGAAGGAACAGGCCCGACGCTCCGATAGGCCCATGACGGCCTGCAGATGCGCGACGGCTTCGCGCTTGGCGGCGGGCCCTACCATTTTTTTGACAGAAGCTCGCGCAATGCCGAGGCTTCGAGCATCTGGTCGGCGAGCAGCTTCTTCAGCTTGGCGTTCTCGTCTTCCAGAGCCTTCAGCCGCTTGGCGTCAGAGACGTCCATCCCGCCATACTTGGCCTTCCAGTTATACAGCGTCGCCTCCGAGACCCCGTGCTTGCGGGCAAGATCGCCCGCCTTCGCACCCGCCTCATGCTCGCGCAGAACCGCGATGATCTGCTCTTCCGTAAACCGCTTTCTCTTCATCAGTCCGTCCTTCAATCAAGGCCCGGACTCTAATCTCAGATGGAGGAAATTCTCAGTGGCAGGTCACAAGTTGAAGGCCTTCCTGCGAAAGGTCGCCGCGCGATCCATTCCAGAACTGTGGGACGCCGTGCGCCTCGCAATCGATCGATTCGAGCCAAAGGAATGCGAAAACTTCTTCGCCCATGCCGGCTACGATGCGTGACCCAAATTATTCCGAAAACGCTCTAGAGAATCAAAGCTTCTCGAACGCTTGCTGGAGCGGATCGACATTCATTATGCCGGTTTTACGCAGCATTTCGCTGCCGACTACACCAATGCGCGCAATCTTGTCGATAAATTCGCCTCCATAACGCTCTTGGGCATCAGGAACCCGACTTTACTCATGTCATGCCATTGAGAATTCGTGAACATTATTCACGTTTGATCGCGTCAGACCAGTTGCCATCCACGTCGAAGGCTACTTTCTAATGCACTATTTGCCGAAAAGACCTCCCTGTCGGATTGTACTGACGGAGGAAAATATTGAGTTTGAGATTGAGGCGGTTCGAACCGCGGCGCTTGGGCGGGAGGCGCCTTTAGAGCAGGCAAAACATGTCGCGCGCTCGATTGAGGTGGATGCATGGCGCACAGCAGACGTCTGCATCTTCGTTACCCCTGAAGACCAACAAACTGCCAGGTCAATTCTACCGGAGCTGAACACGCGTTGTTTGGAGAACTCGGTTGATGGCGATCTCTTGAAAGAAGTTAGCTGGACACCAAGGTGCCTCTCGCCAACCCCGAGAGCGCTGTATGTCGCCAATTATAGCTGGGCACCCAGCGATGACGGCGCATATTTCCTGATCGATGAGATATGGCCGCTGACGCTCGACATTGTGCCTGACGCACAACTCATTTTGGCCGGCACAGGAATGAGCGAGGCACTAAAATCGCACGCTGCGAAAGCGGAGCAAGTAACCTATGTCGGAGAGTTTGAAAAGTTTGCTGACTTGGCAAACGGCGCTCATGTCTTTCTGTGCCCACTCAGATTTGGCGGAGGAAGCAAGATTAAAGTAATTGATGCCCTTTCCCATGGCCTGCCTATCGTCGGCACAAAAGAGGCCCAACGAGGCTTCCCGGTCGGCATCAAGGAGTTGATCTTCTGCGGGGAGACTCCCAAAGCGATCGCGCTGCTAATCGCGGCATTATTCGACGGTCATCGCGCACGCGAAAAGATGGCAACGAGCGCGTCAAAGGCGATTCAACTATTGCCTACTTGGCAGTCGACTGCGAGCGAACTCGGAAACATTTGGCTGGGTAATACATGCGAGGGAGGCCGCTGAAACATGTTCATCATTGGATTCAGCGGCAGTCCTCGGTATTCCGAAATTGGCGACGAGTTTTCGAAGCTCTCGCCACTATATTTTCATGATGCTGCCGCGGCGATTGTGAAGAACGGGCAGCCAATCTTCGCCGTTGAAGAGGAAAGGCTTTCTAGGCAAAAGCACACCAATCGCTTCCCCGCGCTAGCATTGAGAGCATCGATCGATGCCGTGCATTGTTCGATTCACGAGGTCGACAAGTTCGCGTTCTTCTTCAGCGAGAGTTTTTTTGATTCCGACCTGGCCAAGGAGGCCGCAGTACTGGGTATAGAAAAAAGAGAGGGGGTGCGGGACATCCTGACAAAGAACATTTCGCATACATTTGGCGTTGACATCGACCGCCAAAAAATCGAGTTCGTCAGGCATCACCATGCCCATGCAGCGGCAGCGTATCTCGCGTCAGGCTTCACAGAAGCCCTGATCTTGGTTGTCGACGGCAATGGAGAGAGGGAATCACTGAGCGTTTTCAGTGGCAACCGCGGAGAACTCAACGAGGTCCATAGTTATCCGGTTAGAGGCTCGCTTGGATACTTCTACCGATATGCCACTCAACTTCTCGGCTTCTCGAATTTCGATGAGTACAAGGTGATGGGGCTCGCCCCGTATGAGCACCCCGACAGGTATTTTGGTGCCGTATCTGAGCTTTACAAATTTAACTCTGACGGTTCTTACGGCCTCGACACCGCCAGACTCGGCGATATCGCATGTGATCTTGGCGTTCTCGGTCGGACAGAGCCAGGCACGCAGAAATGGGCGCGAAAGGCTCATTTTGCCGCCGCTATTCAGAAGTTGCTAGAGGTTGCTGTCATCGATGTTCTCTCTTGGTGGCAGGCAAAATTGAACCTGAAAAACCTATGTCTGGCAGGAGGTGTCGCGCAGAACTTCGTATTGAATGGTGTCATCGCTAGCACGAAGAAATTCAAGAACATTTTTGTCCATCCCGCCTCGCATGATGCTGGCGCAGCTCTGGGAGCTGCCATCTACATAGCCAGTCAAAAGCAAAAAGGACAAAATGCTACTGCTGTTCCATATTCTCCCCTCCTTGGCCCGAAGCTCCCTCGCGGTGATGACATTCGCCGCGAGATCGAAGCTTGGGCCGGCGGGATGAGGATTGTTGAGTGCGATGACGTCTTCGAGGTTGCAGCCGATAAAATTGCTCAGGGCAAAATAGTCGGATGGGCGAGAGGCCGATCCGAGTTTGGCCCGCGTGCGCTCGGCAACCGAAGCATACTTGGAGACCCCCGACCTCAAGAAAACTGGCGGCGGATCAATCTTGCAATCAAACAGCGAGAGAGCTTTCGCCCGTTTGCGCCAGCGGTACTTGCTGAGGACTTTGATGAATATTTCATCCCACTGCCATCGAATCCAAACATGGATCATATGATGTTTGTTGCAAAGGTGCGAGAAGAGCAACGTGCAAAACTTGGTGCCGTTACCCATGTCAACGGGACCGCGCGGGTACAAGTCGTCACGAGATCTGCAAGCTCTGATTTTTGGAGGTTAATATCGGCTTTCAAGAAGAGAACTGGCTGCCCCGTACTCCTGAACACTTCTTTCAACAATCGATACGAGCCAATTGTCCAGGACGTGACCGATGCAATTCGGACATTTCTGACGACCGATTTAGATTACCTATTTATCGAAGACAACATGGCTGAAAAGAGTGGGGACATTGGGAACGTTATTGCAGCATCTAGTCGACAAGACCATCAAACGCGTCGGCACGCTGAGCGCCGGCTGGCCGCTGAAATCGGACGTTGCCATTGCCACCCGCAAAGTCAGCGGCCTGGTCGATGCGCTGACGATCGCCACCAACGGGCTAATCGAGAATGGTCTCTATGGCAAGGCGCTGGCGCGCTGGAATCTCACCGAGGAAGCCCTGGAGCGGTCGGAGACGAATCCTCCCGGCCTGCCAAAGTTTTGATGCGGCCGTGACGGGGGCGACCGCGGGGGAAGCCCCCGTCACATTCTTCCAAGATCGACCCGAAAGCGGCCAAGTGATGCCTCAACACTTCAAGATCGATCACATCGGCTTCCTGACTCCTGGTAACTCTACGGAAGACCGGCCACTGGCCGGGCTGGAAGACACGCTGAAGCTGTTCGAATTTGGGGAATCGCTCGGTTTCGACAGCGCCTGGATCAGGCACAGGCATCTCGAGCGCGGCGTCTCTTCCGCGCCCGTCTTTCTCGCCGCGGCGACACAAAGAACGACCGATATCCAACTTGGATCGGCCGTCATCCAGATGGGGTACGAGAACCCGTTCCGGCTGGCGGAGGATCTGGCGATGGTCGACGTGCTGTCCGGCGGCCGGCTCAATGTGGGCTTGAGCGCCGGTTCTCCGCCGCATGCGAAACTTCTCGGCCGTCTGTTTCTCGATGGCGATCCGTCGAGTGTCGACTATTCCCATGCCCGCGCGGAGCGCCTAGCTGAAAGCCTGCGCAGCGACCTGCTCGGGGACGACAAAACGGTCTTGTCCTCGGCCCTCGGCGATTACCGCCCACGCGTCCAGCCGGTTGCCGTCGGCCTGACCGAGCGCCTTTGGTATGGCGGCGGATCGCTGCGTTCGGCCGAGTGGGCCGCCAAGAACGGCTTCAATCTTTTGATCGGCAACGTCACCACCGGCGAGAAGACCGATGATTTCTTCGAGGCACAGCTCAACCAGCTCCAACTCTACTGTAGGAACTGGAATATCGCGCACCGGCCGCGCATCGGGTTTGGCCGCGTGATCGTTCCCTTTGACAGCGCCGATCGTCAGACGCGCGAACGCTACCGCGCCTATGCCGCAAGCCGCCACGCGCGAACGCTGCAGCCCAATGGCGAGCGACGGACGCTGTTTGCGCGCGACATCATAGGCACCTCGGAGGAGATCCTCGACCAACTGGCCGACGACCCTATCCTGCCGCTGGTCGACGAGTTCCGGATGGAGCTCCCCTATGACTTCCCCGAAGGGGACTATCGGCAGGTCATGCATGACTTCGTCCATGCCATCGCGCCCGTGCTCGGCTGGCGGCGAACGGACACCGCACTCCGGGAGGTCACGCCTGAAAGGATTGCGGGGTGATGGCACAGTCGATAGCGCTCCGATCCATGCCGATCTCGAACATGGCGCTGACTGCGGCGCTGGTGGCGAGGGTCGAGCGCAAAGAACCCGATCCCGGGCCGCATTACGGCAACTTCGATCTCTCCGAGGAGACGCGCGAGCGCTGGCTGAGACTGCTCCTTGAGGGGCGTACGCCCGATACGCCCTTCTGGGTCTTCTCTTACGGCTCACTTCGCTGGAAGCCTGCCTTCGACGCATTCGAAGAGCGCTCGGCCGTAACAGTCGGTTGGCGCCGGTCGTTTCGCCTCCAGCTCACGCGATGGTGCGGTACGCCGGACCGTCCGGGCCTGATGCTAGCCTTGGATAGAGGCGGGAGTTGCCGCGGCATCGCTTAGAGGATCAACCCGCTCAGGCTGGAGGATGATCTGCGGGCGCTTCTGGAGAGGGAAATCAGCGACGATCCATGTGCCAATGTACCACGCTGGATCAAGATCTTTACACCGGGCGGCCAGATATCTGCCTCGGCATTCAGCGAACCGTGACTCCACGGACTATGCTGGCGATCTCGATCTCGACCTGGTTGCATCGATGATAGCGACAGCTGCTGGGCATGGCGGAAGCTGTGCTCACTATCTCTACCGCACTTCCGTTCGTCTCGCCGAGCGTGGAATCCGCGACGAGATGCTTTGGCGTCTCCAGGACAAAGTCGCCAGAACAATTGAAGCGCTGCCGGACGACTGGATCGAGCGCGAGACCACGTCCATTCGTCGGGCAGATTGGCCAGGACCAGTAATGCGTGGGCAGTCTGCACAATCCATGAGCAATTTGCTTCGTATTGCATCGCAAAAATGGACGAAGATTCCTCATAAAATTTATAGAGTTATGTTCGAGGTAGTCGATCAAGGCGGGGGACGACCGGCCTCAGGGTCGACTGCAACGACAATCTCAGGAGCAATCAATATGACTTCCAAAATTCGATCCGGCGCCCGTTGGAGGACGGTGCTGGCTACATCGCTCGTCCTTGCCGCCGGCGTCTTCTCGACTGCGACGTTCGCAGGTCCGACGCTCGACAAGATCAAGGAACGCGGCACCATCAAGGTCGGCGTCGGTACCACGCCGGGCTTCTTCGCGCCGGACAGCAACGGCAAGTGGCAGGGCTTCTTCATCGACTACGGCCGGGCGCTGGCGATCGCCGTTTTCGGTGACGCGGAAAAGGTCGAGTTCACGAATTCGTCGCCGCAGCAGCGTCTGCCGGCGTTGCAGGCCGGCGAGTTCGACGTGCTGCTGTCCGGTGTCACCGTCACCGTGACCCGCGCCTTTCAGCTCGGCTTCCATTTCGGGCCAACCATTTTCTATGCGGGCATCCTGGTGCGCAAGGATATCGGCGTGACGACCGCAGCCGAACTCGACGGCGCGACCATCGGCGTCCAGAGCGGCACGACGGGCGAGCTCAACATTGCCGACTTCTTCCGCAAGACCGGCAAGAAGTTCACGCCCGTGACGATTGAGGACACCGGCGAGTTCCTCAATGCGCTGGAATCAGGCCGCGTCGACGCGATCACGCAAGATTCGTCCGACCTCGTGGGCAAGCTGACCCAGCTCAAGAAGCCGCACGACTATATCGTCCTGCCAGAGCGCCTTTCCAAGGAGCCGCTGGCTCCCGCGATCGCTGGCGGCGACGACCAATGGCTGGAGATCGTTAACTGGACGGTGAACGCCACAATCCAGGCCGAGGAATGGGGTATCACCAGCGCCAATGTCGACGAGTTCCTGAAGTCGGAAGATCCGGCGATCCAGCGCTTCCTCGGTGTCGATCCATCGCTAGGCCAGGCGATCGGCCTTGATCCGAAGTTCGCCTACAACATCATCAAGACGGTCGGCAACTATGGCGAGCTGTTCGACAAGCACCTGAAGCCGCTGGGATGGGAACGTGGCTACAACAGCCTCTGGACCAACGGCGGACTGCTCTATTCGCCGCCCTTCCGCTAAGCTCTTCTACCGGTTTCAAGACCATGACGTCCATCGTTTTGCCGGGTCCGAAAGGTCCCGGCACTGTCCGCAGAATAAGCATGTGGTGGGGCCCGCGCCCCTTTACTCAGGTCGTGGTCATCATCGCTGTGGTCGCGCTGTTTTACGTGTTAGGCCACAACACGTCGGTGACGATGAGCCGTATCGGCGTAACTCCCGGCTTCGGCTTTCTCCAGCGCTCCGCGAATTTCGAGATCGGCGAAAGTCTGATCGCCTTCCGCGCCGGCGACATCTATGCGCGCGCCATCCTGGTGGGCATTCTCAACACGGTGAAGGTCGCCGTTCTGGGCTGTATCCTCGCCGTTGGCGTGGGGCTCGGCATCGCCCGGCTGTCTGGCAATCTGCTGCTGTCCGGCATTGTGCGCTGGTATGTCGAGATCGTGCGCAATACGCCCTTGCTGCTCCAGCTCTTCTTCTGGATATCGCTCGCTCAGGCGCTTCCCGCACCACGCAGGGCGCTCCCGCTGCTGGACGCCTTCTATTTGACCAATCGCGGCGTCTTCGTCCCTTGCCCGATCTTTCAGGGTCTGTCCTTCCCCACCCTGCTTGTGGCCGGCCTCGTCTTCGTCGCATGGGCGACGTTCCTATGGACAGCCCGCCGGCAGGGAAAGCTGACGCTCCAGTCCGGGCTGCTCGCCGGCGTTCTCGCGGTCGCCGGCGTCGCTCTCGGCATCCCACTCACCGGAGCCAGCGTCTCGCTCGAAGTCCCGGCGCTCTCTGGCTTCAACATCCGCGGCGGCTACAGCCTCACGCCCGAATTCGCTGCGCTGCTGACGGGACTGGTGGTGAAATTCTCCGCTTCCATCGCCGAGATCGTACGGGCCGGCATCCAGTCGGTCAAACGCGGACAATGGGAGGCGGCCCGCGCCATGGGTCTGCACGACGGGCAGATTATGCGGTTCATCGTCCTGCCCCAGGCGCTGCGGGTGATTACGCCGCTGACGACCTCCAACTATCTCGATCTGGTCAAGGATTCGAGCCTCGCGGTAGCAATAGGCTATCCGGACCTCGTCAGCATCGTCAACACGACCGCCAACACCACGGGCCAGGCATTCGAGGCCCTGCTGATCCTCATCGTCATCTACCTCATCCTCAATCTCTCTGTGTCGGCGCTGATGAACGTCTACAACAGGCGCGTAGCGCTCAGGGGAGGGCGGCCGGCATGACTGTGGCCGAAGTCGGCGCCCCTCTCGTCATCGCGCGCGCCCCCATATGGGATCGGCTCAGGACTGGCCTGTTCGGGACGCCGTTCAATGCCATCGTCACGGTCCTGACCGTTTCTCTGCTCGTGTGGATCGTGCCGCTGCTGCTGCGCTGGACGATTCTTGATGCCACTTGGAGCGGCACTTCCGCCGATTGTGCGGCGCGCGATGGAGCGTGCTGGGCTTTCGTGGCCGCAAAATTCCGCTTCTTCCTATTCGCCTTTTATCGAACTGCATTGGCGGCCAGCTCTGGTTATCTTGCTGCTGTTCGCACTCCTCGGCGCAACCGCGATCCCGCGTTTCTGGCGGCGCGAACTGCTGTTTGCATGGCCGGCGGTCATCGTACTGTGCTGGCTGCTGATGGCGGGAGCGCTTGGTGGAGCGCCGGTTTCATCGAACCAGTGGGGCGGCCTACCCGTCACGCTGCTAGTCTGGACCGTTTGCTTTGCGACGTCCCTGCCGCTGGCGGTCCTCCTGGCGCTCGCACGGCGCTCGGATATGACCGGACTGCGCCTGCTTTCGGTCATTTACATCGAATTGCTGCGCGGCACGCCCATGGTCGCCATCCTTTATATCGCCATGTTGATCTTGCCGATGGCGCTGCCGGAGGGCCAATCGATGGACAAGACCCTGCGGGCGATGATCATGGTGGCTCTGTTCTGGACGGCCTATACGGCCGAGGTGGTACGCGGCGGCCTCCAGGCAATCCCGCCCGGACAGGAGGAAGCGGCCTCAGCGCTCGGATTAGGCTATTGGCGCGCCATGCAGTTGGTCGTGCTGCCGCAGGCGCTTCGTGTCGTTATCCCTGGCCTCGTCAACCTGGCCATTGGTTTCCTGCTGGCCACCTCCTTGCTAGCGGTCATCGGCATCTTCGACCTGCTCAATGCTGCGAAGGCGTCCGCGACCGATCCAAACTGGCTCGGTTTTTATGACGAAGCCTATCTGGTGGCGGCCATGGTCTACTTCGTCTTCGGCTTTGGCGGTTCGCGCTACAGCCAGTGGCTCGAACGTCGTCTCAACGCATTGGAGAGAAAGTAAAGGCGCGGGAAGGAAAACCATTCCCCTCTCGCGCCGAGTTGGACAGCAACTGTCTCCTTCTCCTTCCGCCTGCGCTCGTGTGTTTCTCTGTCGCAAACGGCGACCATGGCACTATCGCACGACGATGAGGAATACGTGGCGCGCGGGTCTCAGAGACTACGAAGTGTATAATGCCAAGGATCTTGCCAATTCTCGATCTCAACCGCTTTGAAGAGGGTGGTTCTGCACGCATGGCCTTCCTTGCGGATCTGCGATCAGCCGCGCGCGACATCGGATTCTTCTATCTTGGCGGCCATGGCATCTCCCACGCTGACATACACACGCTGTTTGCCGAGGCGAAATGCTTTTTCGCGCTTCCTGAATCGGAAAAGCGTGCGATCGAGATGGTCAACTCGCCGCAATTCCGCGGCTATACAAGGGTCGGTGGGGAACGCACGCAGGGACTTGCCGACTGGCGCGAGCAGCTTTCGGCGTCGAGCGTGAAGCTGTTCCCCAGCGGCCCGGCACGCCCGCCTGGACGCGTCTGCAAGGGCCGAACCTCTGGCCGACACGCCAGCCAAGCCTGCGCACGACCGTGCTTGCCTGGCGGGCTAAAGCAACCGACGTTGCCATCCGGCTGTTGAAGGCATTCGCGCTGTCGCTCGAGCGCGCATGAATCGCATTGCTCATGCTCCACTTGCCGACGAGCGCTTCGTGCGGGATGTGCATCGGGCGCTTTATAGCCGATATCGGGAGGCAGTTCCGAACGCTGGATGTTGTGGAACGAGACGCTCAACACGTTTGCTCGATCATCGGTCGGTACGCGCCTTTAAGACCGACGGTCTCCCACGAGGTGCGCTCGAGACCATCGTCGCGGTTGCGCACTCCGCGCCCCCTTCGTCCAAGCGGAGCTGCCCGCTCGGCGCTCTTTCGAGTTCATCGGACAGATCATGGCGGCGAAAATGCTGGATCCTGAAAGAAAAAGCCCGCTGCCGGGAGGAGGTGGCAGCGGGCTTGATTTCGAAAACGGCGCGGGAGGAGGTGCACCGCGTTCAACGTCGGCATCGCATCCGGGAGGAGTGGATAGCCGACCGCCTCATGATAGCAATTGCGTCAGATATTGCAACGCACAAAGTTCATCCCGCAGCGCGAATTCTACGCGGTCGATGCATTGCCGGTGGAGAGCAAAAGTGTCGGCATGTTGTTGTTGTCGATCTCGGATTCGAGGAATGCGTGGACCACCGCGCTGCCGATTTCCCGGAGAAGCTTGCGCAGCCGTCCCGATTGGGATTGATGTTTACTTCGACACAGTAGGCGGCGTGGTGCTAAACGCGGTGCTGAAACTGGGAAATCCCTTCTCCAGGATAGCACTCTGCGGAATGATTACCGACTACAACAATGATTGTCCCTATGGCATAACGAATCTCTACACGGCCATCGCCAATCGAACGCTTCTTCAGGCTTCATAGTTTCCGATCATGCCTCGCTCTGGCCTCACGCAATCGCCGATCTCGAGGGCTGGGTGCGCTCGGGAGTGGTGAATTTACAGGGAAACGATTGCGACGGGGCTGGAGCAAGCACCCTTGGCCTTGATCGGCCTCCTTCGCGGCCAAAACATAGGCAAGCAATTGGTGCGCATCGATTGATCTCGGATTACTGGCGATATTCCCGGCCGATCATGACGCTTGAGCGAGGAAGCAGCGAACTGCCGCGCGCCAAAAAAGCGCCTGTTCTCGGGCTTCGCGAAATTGGCTTGCCCGGCACGAAGCTAGAGTTCTTCGACCTTTGTCCGCGCTGTGGACACGAAAGCATCTCTCAAGGGGGAAGGCGCATCATATGCCATGGCAAGTTCGTAGCTGATCGGCGTGGCGGGCCTAGTCCACTCGCGAAACGTCACGCCGCATCGATCCGTATCACACTGGATTTTGGGAACGAGCGCTACGCCAAGGCCGCCGCCCACGAGATTTACGATGGCCTGCGTTCCCAGGGACTCCCCTGAGGTGACGACGTTCGTCGAGCAGACTTTCAAGGGTTCCGTTGTAACGGCCTGGTGAGCTTCAGCCGGCCCCGGCGGCGTTAATGTATATAAAAACCGTAGACATTATTGACATTATGCCGGGTTGAGTCATACTGGCCTTCTAAATGCCTGACCGCCTACCACCCACTCGTGCTCGCATGACCAGGAGGTGACGATGAAACAGACATTTCTGAGCCATATCTGGACATCGATCCGGGCGCTCCCGTGCCGAAGGACAACAAACCGGCCCTAAGCCTGGACAGGCGAAAGCCTCTCCAGGGCGGAGCGTGACCGCCTGCCCGAGCATGACGAAAGCTTTTATTGGGGCTGGTGTATGCACGGCCATTGGTAGGTCGTTCCCGGCTCCCGTACGTCGGCGACAACCAATTGCGACGACATGCGTTACCGACTTTCGCTGTTCGGAATTGCCGACGATGGCAGTCCGATATCGTGTTTTGACCTGATGAGGAGACTGGTCATGACACGTGTGCTTCCTGCCCTCCACGAGGGCCATGCCTCCATCTATCTGCACCAGGCGGATGAGCCTACCGTGATGTTCGAGGAGAAGAACGTTCCGATCAGTTCGATTTTCGGGCGCATGCGGACATGCTTCGACATTGTGCCAGAGCGCTTGCGCGCCACCGTGGCCGACATCATCGGCCGAGCATCGGAGATCAACAACGGCGGTCAAAGCACCTTCGCCGAAACCGCGGTCGTCCTCCGTGCAATGTGTGTCGAGCGTCTCCGGGACCAGCCGGCGTAGAGGAAGTTTCCGCTGAGCGCCGCTTCCGGAGAACCATTTCCCACATCCCAGGCGAAATTCGCAATCGCCGAAGTCTACTGATTTTATAGACTAATGCCGATATTGGAGGATGATATGGCTTACATCCATACCGAGAACACTCGCAGGACGGCAAGACGACCAGGCGGCGTGACGGCGCCCGCGGGCGCCTCGACCAAGGTGGCCGCATACGCGGCTTTTGCACTCTCATTCGGCTTCGCGTCCGCGATCGTGCTCGGGCTCATTCCCTGAACGGCTTCCCTATAACCACGGAGGGGCAGGATTTGATCTTTTCGCCGACCGTGGCGGAACCCCTGAACGAAGGAGGAAATGCGATGTCCATCAAGTTCACTTTCGTCCCCGGCACCGATTCGAACGAGCTTTCGGCGGCAGGCGCGGCGCCGTTCTTTTTTGATCCGCACGCATCGGCAGCCCTCGCACAAGTCGAGGAAGCGAGCTTTCAAAGCGTCGTGATCAATGACTCCGCCGGACTTTTGACCAACTTCAATCTGGCGGCCAAGGCGACGGCGGTGACGTCGTCGCTTCAGATTGTTCTTACGCATTGGGCAGGGGTCGTCGTCCCGGCGGTGGCGGCACGCCAGTTGGCGTCGCTCGGTGTGGCAAGCGGAGGCCGTCTGGCTCTAAGGATTCTGGCCGACGGCATTGCCGAAAACGACGTCGCTACAGATTCGCACGCGAACCATCTCGCGACCTGGCAGCGGACGGACGAATATCTGACGCTGTTGAAGAGACTGTGGTCGAACGACCAGCCGTTCGACCATGAGGGTCCGTTCTACAGCGTCCGTGGCGGGTTCGTTCCGAACAAGGGACCGCGCGGCTTCGGAACACCGATCCGGATGAGCGGGCTTTCCGGAACCTCCCTGAAGGTCGCCGGCCGGCATGCCGACATATTCGAACTGGCGCCCGGCGCGCCGGAGGAGGTACGGGTGCTGATTGCGCGCGTGCACGCCGCAGCGGCTCAGTACGGAAGGTCCGGGAAGATCCGTTTCGCAATGCCCGTGAGCTTCGCGCGCGACTGGCCGGTCAGCCGTGCGGACGCGGTTCATGCGCCCGGTCTTCCCGCGCGGTCGGCGCTTTCCCTGATCGCTTATGCCGAAGCCGGCGTCTCGGAATTCATGGTGACCGGTCCATATGATCCGGAGAAGATACGGAGATTCGGCCAGGCAGTAGCGCCGTTGCTGCGCAATTCCCTCGCTCGCGAGGAACGGCGCGCCATATCGCCCGCGCCGGGGCTGTCGGGGGCATCGACGATGGGCAGGCGGTTCCGCGCTTGAGCGTGCTCCCTCAAAGGCGGCTATCCAGCCAGTTGCTCCGCCAATCTCGCGCACTGGACCCGGATGTCGGGGATGGCGTCGATTTCGAAGAACGTGCCGCGGGTGAGCGGACCGACGGCGAACAGCTTGTCGGAGGGCGTGCCGTCCGCATCGATCACCGCGCAGTCCGGGGTCACGTCGAGGCTGAGCCGAAGCGGATCCGGGCGCGCGAGCCCACGGTTGGTCAGCGAGCTGACGACTGCGATCGATCCGGTCGAGACGTCCTTGACGATGCCGGTGCAGTCGTAGGCGACGCCGACTTCCAGGTTTTCAACAGCCTGCGACTGCCGAAGCTGCAGATTGACCGTCAGTGTTCGACCTTCCCGATGGGAACCCAGAACCCGGCCGGCAATGAGCCTGAGCCGGCCCGACCGCACCGCCTCGCTTATTCTTGCATGGATCTCCGGCGTCATCCGATGGCGGTGGATGTCCCACCACGCCTTGGTGTGCTTGAGAAAGCGGCGCTTTGCGCTCACCGGCCAACTTTGCCAGATGCGCTGATTGAAGGGCCTTAGTCCCTCGACGACATCGCGCCAGTTGCCGCCGGCCTTCTCGGTTGCGCGGACGAGGTCGCGGAACCAGCCGACAAAGTAGGAAAGCTCGGTGCCAAGCAGGATGTCCGCGCTGTCCAGCCGAATCGGGCTGCCCTTCCGGTGCGGCGAAGGCAACAGTCCGCGCCGGGACACGGCGACGATTTCGCCGCGATGGCCGCGATGCTCCAAAGTAAGCCAGGCGTCGACCATGCTCAGCCCGGTGCCGAGGATGAGCACGCGGGAATCCAGATCGATTTGTGTGTCTTCGGCCGAACCGATGCGAACTGCAAAACCCTGCTCCGATGCAGGCTCTTCGTCATGCCCGGCCGCGAGTACCGCGACATGCCCGACGATGCTCGTTCCATTGGCCAGCCGTAGCTCCACGCCGGCGGGAGTGGGCGAGACCGAGACGCCTTCTTCCTCAACGAGACGGAGTCGGTCCCGTTCACGCTCGGCGATTTCCATGAGAAGCTCCTGGAGGTAGAGGCCGTAGACACTGCGCGGCGCATAGACTGGGGAGGCTTCCTCCTTCGCCAGCCCTTTGCCCCGCAGCCAACGCCAGAATGCTCCGGGTCGTCCGCAAGCGCGCTCATGCCCATCGCGTTTACGTTGAGCAGGTGATCCGGCAGCGACGTTGAGTAGGCAATGCCAAGACCGAATGCCGCGCGCTTTTCGACGAGCGTGACCCGTAGATTCGGATCCGGAGAACGCAGAAGATGTCCGGCCAGGATGACGCCGCTTGCGCCTCCGTCGACGATGATGATGGAGTTGCGGCTGCGCTCCGTCATGAGCGCCTCCTATAGCGGGGCGCCCAGGAATCAGGCCTGATATTTCAGGGTTGCTGCTAGATCGTCGTCGTTCGCGGAGCCCCGCATTTCGGCGAGACTGCGGTTGTCCAGAACCTCTGCGATGGCGTGCCGCACTTCCAGCATCATATGACGAACTTGGCATCTCGCCTCATCGCAATCTTCGCATCGCGCGTAGCGCGTCCGGCTCGCACACGGGATCGGCGCCAGAGGTCCGTCGAGAACACGCACGACATGGCCGACCTTGATATCCGTAGCTGGACGCGCCAGGCGATATCCGCCTTCCTTTCCCTTCCGGCTCTCGACGAAGCCGGCATTGCGAAGCTCGCCGAGAATGGCGTCGAGAAACTTCTTCGAAATGTTGTTGCTGGTCGCGATGTCGTTGACGAATGCGAGTTGTCCGGTCGGCAGATGTGCGAGATGCACGAGCGCCTTGAGGCCGTACTTGCCTTTCCGGGTGAGCATTTGACGAACGTCGTCCTGGCGTGCGGCAGCGGAGTGCCGCTTGTTGAGATCGCCTGGCTCCTCGGTTCGTCCCCACCGCGCCCGGCCGTGCATCACACATAAGTCTAGTGACATGATATACAACCCGATAAACGTTGATTTCTCGTTGTTTTCAGCCCGCCGTCGCAGCTCGGATATTGGACTCCCGCACATTCGACGGGACAGGGCGACGCTGCAACAACAATGCCACCAATTGTGCGCCGGCCAGGTCTATGCGCTCCTTCACGACGTCGGTCGGTAAGCCGTCCGCAAATTCGTGATCGCTCGCAATTCGCATCGACCTCGACGACCTCGATGATGGAAAGCGCCTCATTCGACAGTTCGCCGCGTGAGAATGCCACGCCAAGGCCGGAGCCGGCATCGATGAGATCGAAAATGCTGACCCGAAGGTCGATCCGGTGCAAGGTCGCCTCCGAACCGGTTCTCCCAACGCGCGCGACTTCGACGGTGGATGCACGGTTCCGGCTATGGCCACCAGATGAGGTCTGCGATCCGGCATGATTAGGCCTCCGTTCAAAAGTCTATAAGACTGCTCGGCGAATTCCGCCCGCAATCATGGCTAGGACGAGTTGGCACACGACCCCCGCTACACCAACGAACATTGGCGGATGGAGAGCGTCTTCCTGCATCCCCTATCGCCTGAGCATTTGTCCAGGATCTCATGTCCATGACACAGAAACGGCAATTGCGGCTCGGCGCGTTCATGCGCCCCGTCAGTCTCCATACGGGTGCCTGGCGTTACCCCGGCGCCTTCCCCGATGCGAACTTCAATTTCGCTAACCTGAAGCGTTTCGCGCAGACGCTCGAAGCCGCCAAGTTCGATGCGTTCTTCATGGCGGACCATCTGGCCGTGCTCAATATGCCCATCGAGGCTCTGAAGCGGAGCCTTACCGTCACCTCGCTCGAGCCAGTCACGTTGCTGTCGGCGTTAGCGGCGGTCACCGACCACATCGGGCTGGTAGCTACCGCCTCCGCGACTTTTGATGCGCCCTACCACGTCGCCCGGCGCTTTGCGTCGCTGGACCACATCAGCGACGAACGGGCCGGCTGGAACATCGTGACGACGTCCAACCCGGATGCTGCACTGAATTTCCGGCTGGAGGATCACGTCGAACATGGCGAACGCTATCGCCGCGCCCGTGAGTTCTACGATGTGGTGACCGGTCTCTGGTACAGTTTCGCAGACGACGCATTTGTTCGCGATCAGCAAAAGCGGCCTCTATTTTGACAGGGCCAGATTGCATGTCCTTGATCATAAGGGACCGCAGCTCGCCGTGCGCGGGCCGCTCAAGATCGCCCGGCCGCCTCAAGGCTGGCCGGTGATCGTCCAGGCGGGTGCGTCGGAGGCGGGGAGGCAGCTTGCCGCCGAGACCGCAGGGGTTATATTCGCGGCCAATATCGCAGCCGGGCAGCACTTTTTCGCGGATGTGAAGGGACGCGCTGAAGAACTCGGGAGATCACGCGACGACATCAAGATCCTGCCCGGCGCCTTCGTTATCGTCGGCGAGAGCATCGAGGAGGCGCGCACCAAGCGGGCGAAGCTGGATAGCCTAGTTCACTACGAAAGCGGCATCGCTTCGCTGTCCATCGCACTTGGTCATGATGCTTCTGGCTTCGATCCAGACCAGCCGCTGCCCGATATCCCCGAGACCAACGCGAACAAGAGCGGTCGCGAGCGTGTCACCGAGCTGGCACGAGCCGAGAATCTAACGGTCAGGCAGTTGGCGCAACGGCTGGGCGGCTATTCTGGCCTTGCCTTCGTGGCGACGCCGCAGACCATTGCTGACCAGATGGAAGAATGGCTCTTCAGCGACGGCTCCGACGGCTTCAACGTCATGTTTCCCTATCTTCCCGCCGGCCTTGACGAAAGGTAGTGCCGGAACTTCAACGGCGTGGACTATTCCGACGCGAATATGAGGGGTCGACGCTCCGCGAAAATCTCGGTCTGGCACGCCCCAAGAATCGGTTTTCCGAGCAGCTGTCAGGTTAAATTAGAGAATCATGTTCGGATCATACTCGGTGGTCGAGCCGGGCGACGAGCCTGTCGCCTATCCACTGGATGCCGCAGACGAGAATGATCAGCACGATCACCACCGCGACCATGACAGCGGTCTCGAAGCGCTGGTATCCGTAGCGGATGGCGAGATCGCCCAGCCCGCCGGCGCCGATCGCGCCCGCCATGGCCGAAGCCCCCACAAGCGTCACCAGCGTCACGGTGAAGCCCGCGACGATGCCGGGCAGCGCCTCGGGCACCAGCACCTCGCGTATGATCGTCCAGCGGTTGCCGCCCATTGCGCGTGCGGCCTCGATCAGCCCGTGATCTACTTCGCGCAGCGATACTTCCGCGATGCGGGCGTAGTACGGAGTCGCCGCGATCGACAGCGGCTGGCGACGAGCGCCAGCCCGAGCGGCAGGCCGGCCGCCAGCGAGATGAAGCCCGACGCGGCGGTCATCAGCACCGTTTCCCAGAGCGAGCGGAAAAAGCAGTTCAATCATTACTGGCGACATAGCCAAGCACCTCCACACGGGCGCCGTGGCCTGCCAGAAAATCGGTCACGCGCGCCACATGGTCTGCGCCGCTGGGGATGCCGAGGAACAGACTACCCACCGGCTGCCTCTGGATATGGTCGATGCCGCCATGGATGAGGCGGAACGAGCCCGGGATGGTGGCGGTAAGATCGGAAAGGAGAGGGCCGCTCGCCGCTTCTCCCGCGACATCGATCCTGAGGATCGCTTCCTTGCCGGCCGAGGGCGAGAGCCTGGCCGCGATCTCGTCGGGCAATTGCGGGCGGATGCCGCAGAGAAGGCTTTGTGTGATGGGCGACTGGGGATCGGCGAAGACCGACCAGACAGGACCTTCCTCGACGATGCGGCCGGCATCGATCACCGCCACCCGGTCTACGATGGAGCGGATCACCTCCATCTCATGGGTGATCAACAGGATGGTGAGCCCGAGCCGCCGGTTGATGTCCTTGAGCAGTGCAAGGATGGAGCGGGTGGTCTCCGGGTCGAGCGCGGAGGTCGCCTCGTCGGAAAGCAGCAGCGCGGGGCGGGCCGCCAGAGCCCTGGCGATGCCGACGCGCTGCTTCTGCCCGCCTGAGAGCGAGGACGGATAGGCTTTTGCTTTCTCGGAAAGTCCAACCAGATCGAGAAGCTCGGTTGCCCGTGCTAGGCGTTCCGCCTTCGGGCGTCCCTCGATCTTGAGCGGCAGCGCAACGTTGTCCTCGACGGTCTTGGCTGAAAGCAGGTTGAAATGCTGAAAGATCATGCCGATGCGCCGGCGCAGCGGCTGTAGTTCGCGCTCGCCGAGCCGGGCAATGTCGCGTCCCTCGATAAAGATCTGCCCCGAATCCGGACGCTCCAGACCATTAAGGCAGCGGATCAACGTCGATTTGCCGGCGCCACTGCGGCCGATGATGCCGAGGATCTCGCCCTTGCGAACGGTGAGCGAGACCCCGTCCAGAGCGGAAGTCGTGCCGAATCGGCGCTTCAGGTCTATCAAGCGCAAAACGTCTTCGGGCATACCCGGGTTGACGTGGGGAGTTTGTTGCGCGTCTGCAGAGAAATGCTGGTTCAAAATGGATTCCTTCGGCGTCCAGGCGGCGTATTGCAGGACCTACAGCGCGGCGGGCGCCCGGGCCGCCGCGGGGCGCCGGCGGCGTTGTAAGAAAACCCCCCCCCGGGGGGGGGGCCCGGGGGGTTGGGGGGGGCCCGCCTGCCTCTTTTCACATAGCCAACCGGAGTGGCGGGCCGCAGGTCAGTAGGCGCTGAGTCCAGTACCCTTGTAGACTCGTTCGAATTCGACCTTCACCGTATCGTTCTGATAAGACTCAACCAGCGTCTTCACCCACGGCTCGTTCTCGGTGCCGGCCTTTACCGCGATGAAGTTGCGATAGGGATTGTCGGCGATCGGCTCCTGGGCCATGCGGTTTTCCGGTGTCAGGCCGCTCTTCAGTGCCCAGTCGGTGTTCACCACCGCAGCGTCGAGGTCATCGATGGAACGGCCGACGATGCCAGCGTCCAACTCCTTGATTCTATGTTCTTCGGATTCTCGGCGATGTCGGCGGTCGTCGCCAGAATACCGGTACCGTCCTTCAGCTTGATAAGCCCTTCGTTTTGCAGAAAACGCAGCGCACGGCCCTCGTTCGACGGGTCGTTTGGCACGCCTATCACGGCGCCTTCCGTCAAGTCGGCAACCTTCGCGTATTTCTTGGAGTAGAGCCCGATCGGCCATACGCCGGTGTAGCTGACCGGCACGATGTGATAGCCTTGCGTCTTGATCTGGTTATCGAGATAAGGCTCGTGCTGGAATGCATTGGCGTCGATCTCGCCGCGCTCCAGCGCCTCGTTGGGCTGGGTGTAGTCGTTGAAGACGACGGTCTCGATGGTCAGGCCGCGCTTGTCGACCTCTGTGTGACCACCCGCCAGACATCCTCGTCTCCGCCGCTGATGATTCCGACCTTGATCGCCTTCTTTTCCTGCGCGAACGCCGGCGCCGGCGCAGCGATGCCAACGAGCGCGATTGCCGAAGCGATGAATGCGGCAAGGCCGGCGCGCCTCGTAATCGCCTTGGCAAGAAGACGATGCGGCGGTTTTGTAAACTCAGTCATGATGTTTCCTTGAAATCAGCCAGTTGAGGCGAAGGGATGGCACCGCACGGTGCGCAACCTCACCAGCATCCTCCAGGATAGCTGCCGTCTCAGCAAAGTACGAGGTTGCCGTAACAGTGCGAAGCCGGGAATATCGTCTCAAAAATTCCGCTGCGAGTGGCAGAATAGACCTCGTCTTCGCAATTGCGAGAAGGCCCTTGAGAAGAGAGCGCAGCGCAGCTGACTTCAACCAAACACAATCCTTGGAATGGCTTGTGCATAGCCGATTCCAACTCAATCACGTTTGCCGGAGAGAACATGCTGGAAAAGTTCGAACGCTATCCGCTCACCTTTGGGCCTACGCCCATCGAGAAGCTCGACCGCCTCGGCAACTATCTGGGGGGAAAGGTGGAACTCTACGCCAAGCGCGAAGACTGCAACTCCGGTCTCGCGTTTTGGCGGAAACAAGCTACGCAAGCTCGAATACATCATCCCCGACGCGATCGCGTCAAATGCCGACACGCTTGTCTCCATCGGCGAGGTGCAGTCCAACCACACGCGGATGGTCGCCGCGGTCGCCGCCAAGATCGGCATGAAATGTCTCCTGGTTCAGGAGAGCTGGGTACCACATGAGGACTCTACGCGCATCTCGGCGGCGGGCCGGCCATCAACGGGTACAGCTACACCTTCCGCAACGGCTGACGCTCGACAGATTGCGATTTCGCCGTCCTGCCGTGCCGGCGATGCGCCCAAAGTTCGTTCGAGGCCGTTTAGCCGGCTCTCTGGCCAAGAAGAACCAGCATTCTGAGGCGGTCGCGCGGCCGTCCAGTGCATGCGGAGGCTGCTCGCCGCTCGGGCTGGGGCTCATTGCAGAAAATCTGTCAGCTATGGTCCCTCAGCTTATGGCCGCGCTCTTGGACGGTCGGAACTGAGCGCCCACAGGCTTTCGGGCCCAAGCCTGGAAGATGCGCGGGCAAGAAATTGTGGTATCCGGCCGCGCAGCAAAGGCGTCGAGCTCGGCTGTGACACGACCGACCTCGTCGCTGGTGGCAATACCCGATGACGTCAGTGCGTTAGCGATTGCCGAGAAAGTAAGCATCGGAACCTGCTTGACGTCCCCTTGTCGGCCGTATGGCTGCGCCAGTGCTGAGTCGACATCCGTGAACCCGACGCCTTCAAGGAGGCGGACAAGCCTGCGCCCGATGAAAGGATCGGCGCCGCGCTGACGGGCGGCTTCGACGTAGAGCTCAGCATAGCGGTCAAAAGCCGGGCAGGGTGGATCGCAGAACTGACTGCCGTAGTCGATGTCCTCAGTAACGATCGCGCCGCCTGGCAGAAGCGCCTCCCATGCCCGTTCGAGGAGTCGTTCAGGATCGGCGAGATGCGTGAGCACGAAGCGGACATGAACCAGCGCGGCTTCGTTCGCCGGCCAGGGATGGAGTATGTTCGCGTTGTGAAATTCTATATTGCCAATGGCGCGCGCGGCGGCTTCTTCGCGCGCCAGCACAAGCTTGCTTTCGTCGAAGTCAATGCCGACGACGCGGCCATTAGCCCCGACCCGCTGCGCCAACTCGAAGCATACGTCTCCGCCCGCGCAGCCGGCGTCGATCACGGTGGAATCCGAAAGTGGCTCGAAGCGATTAAGCACCGATTGCGTTGAAGCCGCCAGTACGCGCGAAATGACAGCAAGGCGCGCCCGGCCCTCTTTACCCCCTCTAATCATGTAGGAGTCGGAATCCCTTACTGCCATCGCCATAGCGGCCTCCCTTTATCATGTATCATGGTTGACGGTGCCTCTCGGGCACCCAAGGATATTAATAGAAGCGTTTGCGGAGTATCCGAAACCGAGTGATCAAAAGCCCGCGGCGATTGGTCTGGTACGGGGCGACTCGCCTTCACCGGCCGAAAGTACCATCTGGATCGTAGTGAGCAAGCTTTCTAAGAGGCCTCTCTGATTGGGGTCGTTTAGGTCAAGCTACTCCTGCACTTTTTCTGGACCGTCCCGCAGGTCACTCGCTTCTCTTCGCGGTCGGCGCTCTGGCCGCCACATGATGGGGTCAGGAGAGCGAGGCGCCTCAATCTGTTTCACGACCTTGCCGAGTTTTGACCGGCAGGTTCGGGACTCTCAACGAGATCGCCTCGCCCATCGTCCCCACGGAACGATTCAGGCATCACCCTTTCGGGCAAAAGCTTTGTTCGTGTTGCGTGTTCCTTTGATTGGTCTCGGTTCACGCCGCCAGCGCGGCAGGCTCCTTTCCAAAGCGGAATTCGGTTGCCTCGGCCCACATGCGATGCAGGATGACCGCCAGCTTGCGTGCTACCGCCACACGGGCGCGCGCCATGCCGCCGCGCCTCGCGATGTTCATGCCCCAGGCCCTGAGGCTGGACCATTTCTTCGTGCGCACCAGCAGCGTGTGGGCGGCCTAGTAGAGGGCGGTGCGGGCGAGTTCATCGCCGCAGCGGCTGATCTTGCCCTGGATGTCGGTCTCGCCGGACTGGTAGCGCGCCGGCGTCAGCCCCAGATGCGCCCCCACCGCCCGCGAGGAGCCGAACCGCTCCGGCCGGTCGATCGTGGCGCGGAAGACGAGCGCGGTGATC
This sequence comes from Mesorhizobium sp. M1399, assembly GCF_040317735.1. Classification (NCBI taxonomy): domain Bacteria; kingdom Pseudomonadati; phylum Pseudomonadota; class Alphaproteobacteria; order Hyphomicrobiales; family Phyllobacteriaceae; genus Mesorhizobium; species Mesorhizobium sp. M1399. The sequence goes on along the minus strand of NZ_JAMYKZ010000030.1, from coordinate 3,443 downwards.
GGCCCGACGCCCGGCGTGCTCATCAGCCGCCGGCAGACTTCTTCATTGCGGACGATATCGAGAACCTGCTTCGTCAGGCGGGTGAACTCTCCCAGCATGACGGCGAGGATCGCAAGAAGCGGCTCCATCATCGCCATCATCTGGGCGTCGGAGCCGGCCAGTTCCCGCACGCGGCTGGCAAAAGCACTGCGCGACGGCAAGCCCAGTTTGACGCCGGCCTCGCGCAGCATCGCCCGTACCACGTTCTCGATCGAACGCATCTCGTTCAGCACCGTGCGGCGGGCAACCAGCAGCGAGCGCCAAAGCCGGCATTGCCGGCTCTTCACGTGCACCTGCCGATACCAACCAGTGCGCATGATCTGCGCCAGCGCGCGGGCGTCATTGCGATCGGTCTTGTTGGGCATCGTCTTCATCGCCGCGTTGGCCTGCCGCGTCTCGATGCAGGTCGCCGGCAAGCCTTCGGCGTGCAGTCCATCGTGAAGTCAGGCCGTCAGCGAGCACGCTTCCAGGCCGATCCGCTCAAGCGGCAAGCCGGTCCCCTTCAGCGCTTCACACAACGCCTGCGGATGCTCAACGCTCTCGCCTCCTTCACGATCCGGCCAGTCTCGTCGACAATGCAAATAGAGGTCTCTTCCAAAGACACGTCCAGTCCGGCAAAGTACTTCATGGCTGCTCCTTTCAAATGTTTGTGGCGACTCACATCGACCACGTTTTCACATTTCGACAGGAGCAGCCGCCATCATCTGGCTCGGCCGAGACCCCAATCACCCCATCTGTTTTGAAAATCGGGTTTCGTCTGAGGCTGGGTTATGATTCAAGCTGTGGATGTGGACAAAGCAGAGCCGTGGCCGGATGGCCCAGATCGCCAAGAAGACCAAGCGGCCACGGCCCTTGCAGCGCTGCCAGGCAGCAATGTAGGTGTAGCGCCATGACCGGCGATTAGTTTGCGCCCGTCGGGACCGGAAAGCTATTCATGACAGATTTTTTCCTCTTCGCCATCGTCGGTTACCTCGCGCAGGCGGTCGACGGCGCGCTCGGCATGGCTTACGGCGTGATTTCGTCAACGACGCTGCTGGCCTTTGGGGTCTCGCCGGCGCATGCTTCAGCCGCCGTTCATGCCGCGGAACTCTTCACCACCGCCGCCTCCGGTTCCTCGCATCTCTACCACCGCAATGTCGACTGGGGGCTGTTTTGGCGTCTAGCTCCATTCGGCATTCTCGGCGGCTGCCTCGGCGCTTACGTGCTGACCTCGTTCGATGGCGACATGATCAAGCCGTTCGTCACCGGCTATCTCGGTCTGGTCGGCGTTTGGCTGGTAATCCGGTCGTTTTGGAAAATCCCGTCACGCCCGGTGCCTGGCCGTTTTGTAGCGCCGCTCGGCGCGGCCGGCGGTTTTCTCGACGCGGCGGGCGGCGGCGGCTGGGGGCCGATCGTCACCACCGGACTGCTCGGCGCCGGCGGGGCGCCGCGCTACGTGATCGGCACGGTCAATGCGAGCGAGTTTCTGATAACGCTTGCTGTTTCCTTGAGCTTCCTGCTGGCGCTGTTAACCGGCCGGTGGGATGTCATTGGCGGCGCAACCTCCAGCCTGGCGTCCATTCTCGGGCTGATCGTTGGCGGTTTGTTCGCGGCTCCGCTTGCCGGGCTGATGGTGAAACGGCTCAACGAGCGCGTGCTGCTGCGAAGTGTCGGTCTGCTGATCTTCGCACTGGCAGGTTATCAGACGGCGCAGATCATCGGTGCGTTTTGATGCTGAGCGGTATTCGACGCTGCATGTCTGCAACACAGATTGGGCAATGCACCATGACCGGCTACGAGAAATTTTCTGACTAGGCGGGCCTCGCGTAACGCGCTGACGCTGCCGATATGGATCGCGGCCGTATTAGCCGCCGCGGCGACCATCCACTGAATTTTCTGAAGAAAAGTAAACCGGCGGAGTTTCATGCTGCAAAAGGAGGGATGGGTCCTCCGCCGGTTCAGCGGGAATCCGGGGGAACAGAGTTGCCAGCGCGGCTAACACAATACTGCTTCGATTGTTCCGGAGGTCGAATGGCTGCATGAGCTAAAGTTCGACGGTTATCGCACACAGATCCATATCGCCGGAAAGAAGGGCGGCATTTCACTCGCCGTGGACATGACTGGACCGGAAGCGCACTCTTGACCTGACCGGCAAAGGTCCGCATTGGCGTCATGACCCGGTTCCGGTGAATGTCGGCTCACATGACGATGCTGAGGTCAAGAGACAATGTTAAGGCGGCATCGTGTTCTCCGATTACCCGTACGGTCGCTTCGATCTCGATTTGAACAGCCGCATCGATTTCGAAACGGTCGAGCTTAAGGCAGGCGACCGAAAGGATGTTGCAATAATCTGTCGCAGAAATGCTGAATTTAAGTGAGAATTTTGCGACAGATAGTCCGCTTTGTGGAGCAAAGCGGCCGTCGGACTCGGGGAGTTCCGGCTATCGCCCAACGGCAAACGCTGAAAAGTCGAAGGTATTCACATAATCGCGGAATGCGGCCTGCGCCTTGGACTGGTTCTTCAGGTTGGGAAAGATCAGCATCATTTCATAGGGTGGAATTTCCCAGCCCGGGAGCAATTCCAGGAGGCGGCCGGCCGCGACGGACGGCTGGCACACATAAGCGGGAAGGAGTGCGACCCCGCCGCCCGCGATGCAGGATTGCAGCAGGAACCCCATGGAATCCGAGGTCGCGGCTGGCGGCGGCCGCAGGACCATCGGTGTGTCGTCCGACGAGAACACCCATTCGGGCTGCGCATCATGCACCAGGCAGCGGCGATGTAGAAGATGGGTCGGTTCCCGAAGAGGACTGCCAGCCGCCAGATAGGCTGGGGCGGCGACGAGAACCCGTTTGATCGAGGAGACACGCCGCACGATCAGGTCCTGACCTGTGCTCGTGCCAACGCGAAAAGCGAAATCAACCCGCTCGCGGATGACGTCGAGATGCCGGTTTGTGGCGATTAGTTCGACCGCAATCCGGGGAAACTGCGTGGTAAATCCGTGTAGAAAGGTCGGCATGAAATAGGTGGCTGTTACCTCCGGGCAGGTGATCTTCAGCGTCCCGACAGGCTGTTCCTTGAGATTGGTCATTGCCATGTTCGCGGCCGAGACCTCTGCGCGAACGCGGCGGCAGTATTCGAGATAGACCTGGCCGCTGCCGGTGAGGCTTACATGCCGTGTGGAACGGTTGAGGAGCCGCAGTCCCAGCCTTGCCTCGAGCTGGGCGATGCGCTGGCTGACGGTAGATTTGGGCATCCCGATCCGCCCGCCGGCACCGGTAAAGCTGCCCGTTTCCGCGACCTCGGCAAAAGGATCATGTCGTTCACGCTGTACAAAGCGACGCATCCTCTCTCGTGTCGTTGCTCATTGTACAATAACACGGACAAAATTTCCGTATGATCGGAATTGTTGGAACGTTCTTGGCTC
>NZ_JAMYKZ010000029.1:0-36556 GCF_040317735.1 Mesorhizobium sp. M1399 | reverse complement strand
GATCCGCCCCCACCTGCGCCGTCTGGTGCGGGCGATCCGGATCAACTGGCCGAACATTCGAATCCTGCTCCGCGGCGATAGCCATTATTGCAACCCGCAGGTCATCGACTGGTGCCGCGCCAACGACGTCGACTTCATCTTTGGCCTCGCGCCCACCACGAGCCTGCGCAAGCATGTCGCGGATCTGGAGGCCAGCACGACGGCGCGCTTCGAAGCGTCGGCCAAGACAGGCAGGGTCCGCAGGTTCAAGGAGTTCGTTGACGGCGCCGCTAGTTGGAGCCGCGTCGAGCGCATCATCGCGCGGGTCGAGGTCGGCGCCCAAGGTGGCGATATCCGCTTCGTCGTCACCAACCTTGCCGGTGGGAAGGCCAAGGCGCTCTACGAGGATGTCTACTGCCGGCGCGGCGCGGCCGAGAACCACATCAAGTCGTGGAAGACGCATCTTGCCGCCGACCGCACATCCTGCACCAGAGCGACGGCCAACCAGTTCCGGCTATTCCTGCATGCCGGTGCTTACTGGTTGATGTGGGGCTTGCGGGCCGCGATGCCGAGGCGCTCGAGCTTTGCCGTCGCCCAATTCGACACGCTGCGATTGCGCCTCATCAAAATCGCTGCGCGGGTGGTCGAGATGAAATCGCAAATCCGCCTGCACCTGCCGACATCGTGCCCCGACCAGCGCATCCTGCGCATCGTCCTCGATCGCATGCCCCAACTCGCGACATAACGATGGGGGCAGACGCCCCGAAACGAACCCGTCGACCGCAACCTGCAAACCCCCGCCTGCCATCACGACGGAGCAATCCCGGCGCCTGACGCGGCGCGTGGAAAAGCACCGCAACGGCGACCACAATGTCGCTTCAGGCCGTCAAAAGCTTAGTCGCCGTGCATCAAGGCGGCTAGGTAGGTGTGGCCCGGCTTCGTTGAATCCGCTGCGGGCCAGCTCTCTGATAGAAATCGGCGCCGTCGTCCCAGGCTTTCCATGGGCATCGTTTCCCGCGCGGAATGAAGGTCTCCTTCCCGAAGGCGGCAATTCCTAACTCGGTGCGATGCCCGATTTGCGGTCAGGCTGCATCCGCCTTTTCTTCCAGACCAAGTAATCGCTTCGGCCAGAGCGCCGGCGGTGAAGAATTGTCTTGCGCTATCCCTAGCAAATGCGCTCATGCTGCTATTCCTCCACGGGCACCTGCGCCGGGAGGGCACCTCTAAACGCGACCGATAGACCGAGGGGAGGGCTCAACCCAATGAGCAGGGTGGCGCCCGCAGATGCGACTCCAGCTTCGTCGGCGACATTTGCGCCGCTCGAGAATGCAACTTTCCGATCGCTCTGGCTTGCTACGCAGGTGTCCAGCTTTGGCTGGCTAATTCAAACTGTCGCCATCAGTTGGCTGATGGCGACCATTTCGACTTCCGACGTGATGGTCGCCTTGGTGCAGGCTTCGACGACGTTGCCTACATTCGTCCTGTCGATCATCGCCGGAGCCCTGGCTGATAATTTCAGCCGCCGCAATCTGATGTTCGCTGGCTGGTCCGTGATAGCGCTGTCCTCGGCGATGCTGACGGTTCTTGCAGGCTTGGGAATTTTCAATCCATGGATGGTTCTTGCATTCAGCTGTTTGGCCGGAGCGGGCGCCGCTTTCACCGATCCCGCTTGGCACGCGTCGGTCGGCGACATCTTACGAAAACGCGAAGTTCCAGCCGCGGTTACGCTCATCTCGGTTGGATATAACGCTGTTCGAAGCGTCGGTCCGGCGATTGGTGGCATTGTCGTTGCCTCCTTTGGACCTTTGACAGCTTTCGCTGTGGCGACGCTGACCTATCTAGCGCTGCTGTGGACCATAGGGCGCCGCAAATGGGATGTTCGCTCGTCCCCCCTCCCGCGGGAGCCATTGACCACGGCCATCCATGACGGAGCGCGCTTCACCGCACTATCGGCGGAGATCAAGGCGGCAATCGCGCGTGGCGCGCTTTTTGGCCTGACCAGCATCTCCATACTCGCGCTCCTGCCTGTCGTTGCTCGCGATCAATTAGGCGGAGGACCGATCGTTTATGGCATCCTGATGGCTGGCTTCGGGACCGGCGCCTTGTGCGTCGGCATCTGCAACAATGTTTTGAGACGGTCGCTCTCCCAGGAGCGACTGACAATACTGGCATGCATTGCTTGCGCGGCGTGTTGTTTATCTCTTGCTCTCACGTCTTCAGTGGCAGTGGCTGCTATTGCGCTGGCGCTCGGCGGCGCGGGATGGGTGGTCACCTGGACGGGGCTCGACGTAAGCGTTCAATTGGCAAGCCCAAGGTGGGTCGTTGGTCGCACGCTCTCGATCTATTATGCCCTTTCGTCGGGTGGTATCGCGGCCGGCAGTTGGCTGTGGGGTACGGTGGCTGAGAACTATTCGCTTGCCTCAGCCCTGGAGATTTCAGCTGCTGCGCTACTGATGGTCGCGGCCACCGGGTTCCTGTTGCCGATCCGTCAATGGCAAGACTCTGATCAGGATCCTTTTGGCTTCGAGACACCGCAACTCGCTCTCGACCTGAAGCCGAGAAGCGGCCCGATCGTCATCAAGATCGAGTACTCAATACCGGAGGCAAACGTCGAAGCTTTCCTCGATCAGATGCAGGAACGACGGCGGGTGCAAAGCCGCGTCGGCGCCAGGCACTGGAACCTCCAGCGCGATCTTCAGGATTCCTCGCTTTGGACAGAAACCTTCCGCACGCCGACCTGGATGGACTATCTGCGCCTTAACCATCGCCTCACAGCGGCGGACAAGGAATTGGACCAACGTCTGCTCGAATTGAACATGGGTGGAAACCCACCTCTTACTAAACTTTCGATTGAGCGGCCGACCGGGGCAACCCGCAAGCGGGATCAACCGACGCGATTTTTCTTCCGCCGGTGATCGCAGGCTGTTGTTGATAGAGTTTCAAGGGTGAGGGTAGATGACCGGCTTGGTAAGATTTGAGAGGCCAGTTGTGATTCAGATTGGCCGCTATACAGAACGCACCGTGTTCGATGTTAATGATGCGGCCTCCATCCTGCTGCGGGATCTTGGTGGTCGTCAGACGGAGAAGCACAGGGCAGCTATGGACGCCTGTCTGAAGGTTATACGAGGTGAGCTTCATCCACCCGCCGCCCGCAGGGCTTTCGTCGCGGTCGCGCGCGAAGCAAAGATTCTACGCGGCGATTGACTGGAGTGCTCAAGCGGCACCGCCCGGCAACTGGCGGCTGATACAGAAGGCCTGAGGCATGACGTTGCCGCTCTTCTATCTGACACGAGCAGGGCGCAGCAGTTCCTACCCGTCGACTACATCGGGCAAGGTGTCTTCGACGACGCTCAAATTTCGGTCGAAAGCTTCTTTGTCGGATGCGTGGGCCCGGAGAGAGCGCACATTGTTCAGGATCGCCGCCACCGCCGCTTCTTTATCGGGTGCTATCCTTGTCGTGACCGCTTTAGCCGCCAACGCGGAAAAATCTATGGCGGTATAAGCTGGTACGACCGCAGCGTCGGTTGCTTTCGGCCGTTCTTTTACGATTGCGCGCCGGCCCCGCGGCAGAGCCATACGGTCAGCTTTTGCTGCAAATGTCGCGCCGCGCCGCAGGCGCGTCTGCACGAGGCCCGAGCGGTACGCAGGTGCTGTCGGCACAATCGTCGGGAGCGCATGAGATGGAACCGCCTCAGAAGCGTCCAATGCAGGGCTTTTCGTGCGCGAAGCGTCGGTAGAGGCGGGCAGGGGCATGAACGCGCGTTTGGCGAGCCGGCCGTCGGCGAAATAGAAATTGCGCGTGCCGAGAATTGGCAGTTCGCCGCGCGGCAATATGATGACCTTGTTCTTGTCGAGCGTGCGGATTTCATCCGGCCGCATAAGAGGCCGCCGCACTTGCTTGCGGTGCTCGGAGCGCGTGTAATAAGTGTCGAACAAGGTTGCCTTGGTTCGCGTCACGTCCTTTTGAACGTCCGACGTTTCGCCGAGCTGCTCGGAAATGTAGCGCAGATCGTCAGCGTCCTGCGCACCGAAAAAGATCTGCACGCGAGCCGCGTTGATAAGTGTCTTGCGCCCCTCCTGGCGATAGATCTCGTCTACAGCCTTCAGCGACTGTACGAAGAACCACATCGAAACACCGTTGCCGCCGAGCACGCTCGCCATTTCGGTCACGTTCTCGAGCTTGCCGAGGTTCTGGAACTCGTCGAGCAGCACAAGCACCGGATGCTCGTCGGCACGCGGCATAGTTTCCGACATGAAGTTCATCAACTGCGTAATCAGGACGTTGAACAACGGTCCAAGGGAGGTGATCTGCTCGCGCCGCACGTCGAGATAAAGAGAGATCCGGTCGCGCTTCAGCCTGCGAATATCGAACGTGCTGCGCGACGTAGCTCGCATCAGGCGCTCGTTGAGAAAAGGGGCCATGCCGGTGCGTACGCCGGCATATATCCCGGAAAACTGCCGCTCAGACATCTCAAAATATGGCAGCAGGGTTTGCAGCGTGAAATGCGAGCATTCGCGGCGGCGTTCCTCGCGCAGCGAGCCGATGAACTCCAGGAGCGGCTGCTCGGCACCGTTCATGATCTCGAGGATTGTGGCGAAGGTCTTCTTCTCGTTCGGGATCGCAGGCGATTCCATGACGAAGGACGCGATGCCGGTAAAAAGGAGGCGGGCGTCGTTAACCCAGTAGGGATCCGCGTTCGAAGGGGGGCGCGGAAACAGCGCTGCAGCGATGTTGCGAAGGTCGATGTCGCGCTGTGCCGAATCCAGCGAGATGAAGTCCATCGGATTGTAGCATGCGGTATTGCCGTCCGAATCAGCCGGCGCGAAACGCACCACGCGGCTCATGGTTGAACGGTAGCCGGCGGTGGCCGCATAGGTCTCGCCACGCAGGTCGAGAACCACGAACGAATGCGGCCAGGTCAGGGCGTTCGGGATAATGAGAGACGTGCCTTTGCCGGAGCGCGGCGGCCCTATCACAAAGCCGCCAACATCATCGCCATCAATCCACAATTTCTTGCCGCCAATCAGCTTGCGCTGGATCAAACGGACCTTGCCGGAGCGCTGATCGCGGCCGGGCGACAAAATTTCGGCCAGCCTGCCGCCGGCTCGACCGACGAACACGCCGCCAATTTTGGTCAAGCCGGTTTTCGATACGTCGCTCATAGTCATGAAGCGAGAGTCATTGCGCTTTCTGGGGCGCATGAGAAACAGGCCGACCAGTGGCAAGAGAAACCCTAAACCTCCCGTCGCAATGGCGTATTGCACCCGGTCAAAATTTCTCGCGGTCACGTCAGCCCAGGCCAAACGAACAACCGGCAAAGCATTGGCGTTCAACTGGTCGAACAGGACGTGGGAGCCAGTCCTGTACCAATCAGTCGCGGCATAGGCGACCGTGAAGACCAGGGCGCCCAGGGCCATCGCCATGAGCACCATGAAAATTGCTGTTGCGATTTTCTGCATGGGTGGCCCCGCTAGATCGTCTCCGCCTTGGTGAACTTGATCTCGCTGATGCCGCGCCGTCCGCCTTCGGTGCGGACCATCTGAACGACCACCGGAATGACCTCGCGCAGATAGTCGAGAATTTCGCTTCGTGAGAGGCCCGAGCTGCCCTGCATGACCATCAGCGCCAGCCGCTCGTAGGCGGACCGGGCGGAATTGGCATGAACGGTCGTGAGTGAACCCGGATGGCCGGTGTTGATGGCCTGGAGGAATGCGAAGGTTTCAGCGCCGCGCAACTCGCCCAATAGCAGACGGTCGGGCCGCATGCGAAGCGAGGCCTCGAGCAGCTGTTGGGCGGAGACTTTGGCAAGGCCCTGGTCGCCCTTCGAAGCTATCAAGGTGACGTTGTTGGGAGCCGGCAGCCTCAGTTCCCGGGTATCTTCGATCGTGATGATCCGTTCATGGGCCGGGATCTCCTTCAAGAGCGCATTCAAAAACGTCGTCTTGCCGGTCGATGTACCGCCTGAAACGACGATGGAGACACGGTTGCGCACGGCATATTGCAGGAAGTCCATCGGCGACGTGTCGTGCAACATCTCGACAAGTCGCTTTTCTTCGGTTGACAGCGCCAGTCCGCTGCCCATCGCCGTGTTCTCGAATGCGCCGAGATCGTTGTAGGCATCAAGGCTCATATCCATGATGACCTGCTTGCGGATCGAGATCGCCCCGCCTTCGGGAGCCGCCGGCGGCAAGATGCATTGGATGCGCTCACCCGAGGGAAGAGCGGCCGACAGGACCGGCTTTTCTTCGTTGATGACCTGATTTGTCGCCGAGGCGACGCCAGTCGAGATGTTGCGAATCCAGCCGGGCGTGACCTCTCGCTTGACGACTTGCTCCATTTCCTTCGCGCCGAGGCGTTCGATGAACAATTCACCCGGCCTGTTGATCGCAATCTCGGAGACCGCATCTTCATTCAAATAGGACCATATCGGTTCCAGATGAGCGCGCAGGACCGGGGCTCTCGCCCAAGGGTCGGGGAGGGGAAGCACGGCATTCATTTCACCGGGCTCCCATAGCCGGAATAGAAATGATCCTTCGGCGTACCGTAGAGAGGCGTCGGATCGATCGCCGCCTTCGGCCGCCCACCTGCCTTCAGGCGTGCAACTTCTTCCTGAACGGGATCAGCGTACAAATCCGAGAAATCGAGATCTCGCCGCACCAGCACGACAATCGATGTGCCCTGGTCGACGTAGACTGTCGGGCCAATGTTCTGCGTGTCGCGAAACGCCTCTTGCGCGAGTTGCTGCAAGGCGGTCGATGACTTATCGAAGGCGATGCTGCGGGCGTCGCGCTGCGAGCCATTGCCACCATAAGTTACGGTGGTGGTCTCGCCGGTTACGGGATCGATCGTCGACACCTGGCGCTGTTGTCCATCCTGGCTGCGATCTCCAAGCGAGGACAGATATTCAGAGACGCCGCCAACGACGGAAAGCATGATGGCGTTGCCGTAGCGTTCAAGCCAGTGCGTATCGACACGGCCGCCCATGCCACCGCGGCCGAGCGCATCGGCACCAGGCGACTTGATATCGATAGAAATACCGTCCGAGCGGATGGCCCTGCTCCAGACGATGAAAACACGCTTCTGACCGCGCGCAAGCCCCGAGCGGTATTCCCCGGTCAGCCGCGAGCCCTTCGGAATGAGGATCCGCCTGCCGTCGAGCGAGAAGACATCCTCGCGCACGACAGCGCGCACGGCACCGGGAAGGTCGGTGTTGATCGCGGTTTCCAAATAGCCGCGAATGATCGTTCCCTCTGGGATCAACGCATCGGTGCGGCGGAAGACCCTGGCTTTGACAATGCCGGAAGAACTTGCCTCAGACTGCGCCAGGAATGCCTTGTTGGGATCACTGTCGGCGCCGGGGACCGCAATGATCTGACCGTCCGGCGCGATTTCGACCTGTGCCGCCGGGGCGCCGGCATCCGTCGAGCCGGTTTGATCATTCGTCACCATCTGGTTCGACCGCAGGCGTGCCCATACCGCTTTTTCACGCTCGGCGGCCTCAGCCTTAAGGCGAGCCTCGTCCTCAGCCGCGGCCTTGCGGCGGGCTTCTTCCTCCTCGGCCTTGCGGCGAGCCTCCTCGGCCGCCATTTGCGCCTCCAGCGCCCGCCGCTGCGCGTCAAGGTCCGCGCCCTCCTGCACGGTCTGGTCGACATTATCGGCTTGTTGCGTGCCCTTTTGGCCGTCAGCTGGTGGCGGCACCACGATCTGGTCGATCGTGCCGTCGGCAGGTTGCGGCGGGTCGTTCAACGCCGGCGGGCGGAACTCTGGCGGATTGAAGTTTTCCTCGCCATCGCTGCGAAGATCGCGCGATACCGGCTCCCGGGGCCAGTTCAGCCATATCAGCGCGCCTACCAGCACTACGCCGAGGCCGACCAGGGCGATCCTGGTACCCACGCCCGCACCACGGCGCGCGACTGTCGGGCTGCCGTCCAGTTGGTTATAATCGATCTGGGTCATCACCGCCCTCCGCTGGATCCGAACAGGGTGGAACCGCCTGTCAGTTTCGTTGGACCGTAGATCTGCTCGACCGGATCGATTTCGTTGGGTCGCGCCCGGTTGTAGAGGCAGAGCGTCTTGCCATCGGCCCGCAAGGTGAATTGCCGTGCGACCTTGTCGATGACGGTGTATTTGCCCTGCGTGCGAACGTTGACCAGCGACTCCTGACGCGTGTCGTCGACAACGAAGATCGCCGGAATGTCGCCCTTGAACTCCAGAAACACCTTGGTGCCGTCGTCGAATACGGTGCGCGGCTTCAGGCTGTCGTCGCCCTTGTAGGCGTAGTCGTAATTGAGATCGGCATAATTCAGGTCCTTCAAATCCGGATCGGCGGCGCTCTCCTTGGCCTGTGAGAGCAGGCGCGCGTTGATATCCTCGTCCGGGTATTTGAACCGGACCTGGAAGGATGCCCGGTCACGGCTATTGTCGGTTGCCTGCAGCAGCAGGGAATAGACGCGCCGGTTGGTGACCACGTTGACGTTGGTCCACGCATCGCGCTCCAGCGGCTTGACGAACAGAAATCGCGATCCGCGTTTGGGGATGATCGACCAGCCTTTCGTGTCGCCAGCCGACACGGTTTCGATGACTTCGGTCGGGCTAAGCTCGACCATCGTTGAAATGCCAAGAGCTGCGCGCACCGACGTCACATCGTCATTGTTGAAGGTGACATACCGAATCCGGCCGTCGCGTGCGGCCGCGCCGTGCATCGTGCCGAGCAGAAGGGTGGCCGACAGCGCGAGGCTCACGCGCCATCTCATTGCAGGCTCCCCGCGGCCGGCGCCGATTCCTGGTCGCGGCGGTAATCCGTAACCTGAAAACCCAACGGGTTGTCGAAACGCCATTCGTTCTTGAGCGGCGTTGAGGTGTAGCGGAATTTTATCACCGCCACCCAATTGTCGACCGCGGACGAATTGTCCCGCCGCGTCGTTGTGGCAAAGCGCACCGAGGCTGTGTTGCGATTGAGCAGGGAAACCGACTTGATCTCGACGGAAATGGTGACATTGCGGCCATAGATCTTGTCCAGCGACCGCAGGTTTGCCGGCGTGAAAAGCCATGTCAAATCCTTGGATGCGGCGTCGGTGGAGTAGAGCTGTGCCAGATCGTAATTCTGTTTTAGTTCACGCGAATCGTAGGTTTCGCGGGCCCTGATGTAGCGAACCAGATTGGCGGCCGTGACGGCTTCGTTCTGGGACAAATCTCCAGGCTTGAGCGCGCGCATGATCTCGAGGTAGCCCGTCGATTTGTCGACCTCCACAACATACGGTTCGAACTGCCGGAGCGGCAGGATCAGCACGAGCGCCAGCAGCGACAACACCGCCACCAGTCCAGAAACGCCACTGACGATCCATGCCAATGTACGCGATCGACGCATTGACCTGTGCGTGTCGTCTTCCCAGGTCGCGCCCGCCCTGTAATAGCGCTTGTCGACGAGTTCGCTGCTGCGGTCAGCAGCCGTTTCCACTGGCATTGCCACGTTACTGTTGCCTCGTTTGCGCGACGCATTCTGATCCACGCCGCGATCGGTGATCGTTCTTGTGTCCTAGGCCAGAGGCCTGGAGTTATCGCGCGCACCTTGCTGGATGGCGGACCGGGTTGCGGCATCCGTCCTGGCTGCTCGCGAAGATCGAAAACTGTTTGTCGCGAGCTGGCGGGCGCCGCGAGCGGCGCGGCCGGCGGCCCATCGCGCGCCGGAATAGCGCACTGCGTTTCTGCCGAAGTTTCTATAAGGGTTATATGCGCCCACGGTGCTGAGATACCCGCCGCCATTCAGGATCGAAGCAATCGAGGGTATCTGCATGAGAACGTAGATGCCGATGATCGTCACCAGCACCAAGGGCAGCACCAGCGACATTTTGCTGTCCATGGTCGCTCCGCCGGACGTTGCGGTGTTCAGCGCCGCGTTGACGAGCGAGAAGTAGAAGCCGAGAAAGCCATAGATCAGGATTTGCTGGATCATCAGAAAGGTGGTCAGCGAAAGGAAGCCTTCGCTCATGCGCGAGGACCAGCGGTAAAGCCAAAGGATGATCCATATCGGCGCCAAGGCCAGCGTGATGAACAACATCACCTTGGCGGCGATGATCGCGGCAATGGCAAGCGCTGCGAAGATGATGGCAGACAGCAGGACGAGCAGCGACAAGAGCGCGCCAAAAATGTCATAGAAGGATCCGCTATAGACCTGATTGGCGACGTCCTGCGCCCCTTGGTAGAGATTATCGATCAGCGCTGGAATTGCCGCCTGGTCGCTAAGCTGATTGCCGGTGGCCCGCGACACGGCGCCGACGATCACCTTACCGACCTCGTCTGGAATGCTTTGCACGAGCTGATAGATCGTCGCGGAAAACGTGCCCCATCCGGTCAGCAGCAGATAGATGATGACGGCGCGGCCGAGGCGATAGGCCGCTTCGATTGGCGAAATCGACTCTCGCCCGCTCAGGATCGAATAGCCCCACCACGCAATATAGAGGGTGAGCATGAGGGTGAAGACGTTGCCCATCGCATTGCCCAACTGCATATAGACGGTGCGAACGAAGTCCTCTCCGATGTTGTCAATGCCACCGAGGATGCTTGCGGCGAGACCGTTCATGGATCCTCGTCAATGATGCTGGCGAACGGCGTTGAATTAACCGGCTTCAGCGCGCCGCATTCGTCGGCGTAGGCATACGACAAAGGCCCGCACGGCGCTTTCAGTTCGCGATTTGCGCATCCAAAAAGCCCTGCGCCGAGCCCAATCACAACGCATATGCGCAGGACTCGCCGCGACAAGCGCTCAGCCTCCGCTCTTGCCGAATTCCGCGAACGGATTGACGTTGCGCGGTGTCATCATCTTCTGCACCTGACTCTGGCGAAGTAGATCTCCCTTCAGCTTCTCATTCAGGGCCGCGACTGCGCCGTTCTGGACGCCGATCAGTTCGTTGACGGCGCGCGCGTTTTCCAGCTGCATTCGTGTGTTCTGGTCCACCGAACCCTTGACGTCCTGCGACTGCCCGATCTGCCCGCTCGCTGACTGCAGAGACTGTTGGCGCTGGGTAACGCCCTGCGAAGCCTGCGAGGTCAATGCGCTCAGCAGCGAGGCCACATTGACGCTGCCGCCATAGGCCGTGTTGACGGCGCTCGTCTCTTTGCCGGCAATCTGCTGGAGCTGCTTCACCAGCTGGAGCCCGTTGATGACGGCACCGGCGATTTTCTGTATTTCGGGCGACAGGCCACCAAACGAAAGCGCACCGCCGTTCAGGATCGATCCGAACGACGGCGCCTGGGCGATCGACATGTTGCCGCCAAGACCCATCTGTCCGATCCCGAGCGAACCGTCACGACTGCCGCTGAGAGCCTGCAGGATCTCCTCGCTCTTTTTCAGAATGTCCTTGTTCGAATCCATGATGGAGTTGGTGTTGTCCGCATTCTTGCGGGCGACATCGAGATTGGCGCCATCAATGACGGCAATCTGTGCGTGGGCCGTGCTTGCCCAAAGCGCCAGACTGGCGGCAATCGCGAATTTCGTCATGTCAGCCTCCTATTGCTGTAGAGAATTGATCACGCTGGCAGCGCCGGCAGGATCACTGGTGATGATCATCGAGCGACTGTCGGCCGAGCTTGCCCCCGCGTTCTCAAGTGCGCATGGTAGCCACCGGCCGCGATCGATCCTCAACCGCTCCAATTCCGCGGGATCACAAGAGAACGGGTTTGGAGAGCCGCTCTTCGGCTGTTGCACCAGCTTGGACGACTGCGATGCCTGAACATTCTGCAACGATAAAAGTTGGACCAGCAAGGCCGTAAAATCCCCCGCCTGGGCGAGGTACTGGTTGGTGACATCGGCGTTGATCCCACGAGCCGACGAGTTCAGCTCCCAAGCGTCCTTGTATTCGGTCACCTGGCCAATGTTGCCCGCTAGCGCGTCGATCGCCGCATAGTTGGCGCCGATCTGCGATGAGCTTGCATCAAGGCCGCCAGCCGCCTTCCTCACCGTGCCCATGGCCGCGTCCTGGGCCGTGCCGCCGGCGCCGCCGGCCGTTACGATCGAGAATGGTGGCGGCGCGGCGGCCGGAGCCTTACCGCTCGACACATAGTCGTTGAAGTAGCTGTTCCAACGGCCGACACCGCCGGCCCATTGGTTTTGCTCACCTGCGTTCGATCCGTTGTAGAAGGAGGCGAGACAGCCATAATTCGTCGCCCCGCATTGCTTCACGCCCATCCCGAGATATTTGACACCTCCTTCGACGTTCTGCTCGTTCACGTCACGGTCCAGTCCCATGGACTTACCGGTGCCCTTGGTTAGCTGCATGACGCCTTTGACGCCTGTGTGGCTGCCGGCGCATGTGTCGAAGCGCGATTCCTGATAGCCGACGGAAAGCGCCAGGCCTTCGGACACGCCGTATTTTTGCGCATAGTAGCGGATTAGCTTTACGTTGCCGGCATCGCGCTGTAACGCGTCGGCCGGGGATCGGCGAAACATCTGTGAGCGGTATTTGTTCGAATAGGTGCAGACGACGTTTTTCTTCTTGTCGGTTTCGTCCTTCTTCGCTTCATCCGACGTCTTGCTGTGCTGCTCGTCCTCTTGCCGCTTGTCGAGGTTCTGCCCGTCGATGATCGCGATCTGAGCGACAGCCACGCTCATGCTTTCCGCCGTCGCTAGAGCCACGGCGAGACAAGCGCTGCTAAGCCGCCTCGTCATGCTCGTTCTCCCATCCGCAGAAGTATGGCAGCCACATCTCCGGCTCATCGCCGAAGGTCTCCCGGAGCCGCGCGCATTCCTTGCTGTTGGCTTCGTTCGAGGACAAGACCTTGATCAGATCGGGCATCGCTGACAAATCGAGCTTGGCGACGATCGAGTCGCTGTCGTGCTTGACGAGGAAAGTGCGTGTTTCCTTGGCGGTTCGGCGCACGAACTCGAATTCCTTCGCTGTCAGCGAGAAGCGCTCCATGTAGGACTCCTTGCTCGCCTTCGGGTTGGGGAAGAAAATGTTGGTCTTCGTTTGCTCGATCAGCGACGACGATATGGAGGAATTGACAACATCTTCCGCCGTCTGCGTGCCAAAGCCGACCACGCCATTCCGGCGACGAATGGTCTTCAGCGTCTCGTTGATGAAGGCGGCGAAAACCTCGTCGTCCAACAGCTTCCAGCCTTCATCGAGGAAGAGCATGATCGGCGAGCCGTCGATGACGTCCTCAAGACGATGGAAGATGTAGAGCAACGCCGCCGAGCGCAGCTTTCGATCGCCAAGGATCTTGGTCATGTCGAACCCGACGACGGGTTTCGAGAAATCGACCAGATCGACGGGATTGTTGAAAAGCCAGCCCTTGTCCTTCGGGTCGAGCCAGGGCTGTATCCGCGCGGCCAGATCGTTCATGCCGGGCATGAGCGAGCCCCGCAGCACTTCCGGCAGCAGGTCGAAGGTGCGCTGTTCGCGCGAAATCTTGTAGATCATGTCGACGGCGGCGTTGATGACGCGCATCTCCGCCACATCCAGCGCGCCACCTTCCGGCGTCAGAATGTAGATGAGCAAATCTTCCAGGAAGGACCGGTTTTCTGCCGTGTCCTCGAGCTGCAATGGCGCGAACCCGGTCGGCTGAGAAGGGTCCATCGCTTCGTAGCGACCGCCCAGCGCCCGAACAAAAATTTCAGCGCCGCGCATATAGTCGAAATAAACACATCGGGGCCGCGGCATGATGCGCATGGCCTGCGCCATCAGGAACGACAGCACTACGGTCTTGCCCGAGCCGGTCGGGCCGAACACCGTGAAGTGCCCAACATCGTGAACGTGGAAATTGAAATAGTAGGCCGTCTGGCTGGTCGTTTCGAGCAAAGCGACAGGGCGTTTCCAATGCAGCCGCTCACGTTGGCCGGACGGGAAATTGTGTCCTGAGAAAAGACCGGCGAAGTTAAGCGACGAGATCAACGCACGTCGCGCGATGTAGCTGAAATTTCCCGGCAATTGGGCCCAGAAGGCCAGTTCTGTGTTCAGTGTCTCGCGAACCGGCACGATCGACATGCGTGAAAGCTCGGCCGTGATGTCGGATAGCGCACGGTTGAGCCCGGTCATGTCCGGTGCCAAGGCCATGACGCTCATGTGGTGTTGTCCGAAGACGACTTCGCCGCCGGCCAGCTTGTCGGCGCCGTCGTGGACTGACTCCTCGACCGTCGTGCCCGCCTCGTCGGAACCCTCAACCTGGTTGGCGATGGTATTGATCCTGCGCATCGCGGTAACCCGGTCTTCGATCGCGAAACTCTGCGTCAGGACAAACTCATGTGGCAGGCGCAAGAGACCGTCCAATGAGCCCGGAGCGGTGAACGGCGGGTATTCCTTGATCGACACCATGGCGCCGAGTTTGCCGGCATCCGGCCCGCGAAGTTCCAGCGCGGATTTGCCGAAAAACAGCTGCCGTGTCGCCAGCACATCGCCAAGGCTCATTCGCGGCAAAGGCATTTCCACATCGACGCCGCCGGCGAGGATCTTCGCCAGAAATTCTGCCGGCTCGGAAAAGAAGCTGTCGCGGCGCTTCACGACACCGAGAAGCCGCGCTCCGTAAGCCGTGAAATCCTTGACGACGCCGTCGAGCACGTCACGCAATTCGGCCATCGCCTCCTCGCGGGTTTCTTCGCCCGCGGTACTGATGCGGAACGCATTGAGCGCCTTGTCCACCCAGCCGACGCGGCCGAGCATCGGGCGGCGTATGACCGTCAGATACGCCTCGTTGACGAAAAGGTTTTTCGCCCCAAGCTCATCCATGTAGCGGGCGTCGAGCTCCGCCACGAAAGGATTGTCAAAGTCGCCTTCGATCTCCGGCGTCACGTGGCGGCGGATGATCGTTGTGTAGACCGCAAAGCGAGAGGTCGAGAGATTGCGGAACGTTGTGTTGCGGTTGAACATGCGGCTGTTCAACTCGGCCTGGTCCATTGTCTGGAACGGCAGGCCGCTGAGCTGGATGGCGCCGACCAGAAAGCCGCTTTTCGTCACGATCAGATTGTCATCGACATGCCGAAGGTAGGGGATGTGCATCGCCGCGGGTTTTTCGCGGCGACGCTCACGGCCAAATTTCAGGTCTGCATCGAGGCTCATGGCGAATAGCTCCTCGCGCCCCAAAAAGTAAGGTTCGCAACTGCTCCGCGTTTGGAGACGCGCCGCTCGAAAATATGAAACATGTAGGGATCGCGCTGGCACAGATATGCGCTGACCAGATGCACCACGCCGAACACGCCAAGACCGAGTATGAAGCTGCTTGTGGCGATAAAACCGATCACCGCAAGGATGCCGTTCAGCGCGAAAACCTCGTAGCGCACCCCCCATTTCATCGGGGGGCGTGTCAGTGGCAGGCTGACCGGCTCGACATAGACTTCCTCGTCATTCATCTCTCAACTGCCTCCCGCGGTCGCGCGCACTGCATCCACCAACTGGGCAGCGCCGAAGATCAGAGCGATGCCAATGATGATGGAAAAGGCCATCATCCACGCCAGCCGGCCCGTCATGGCGAGGAAGCCAAGAAAACAGACCGCGATGATGGCGAATGAGCGCGCTATGTTGCCTTGCAGAACTCCGACGAACCACTCCAGCACATTTTCGACTGGTGCCGCCGACTGCGCATACGCAGTGGCTGGGGCGAGAGCTATTCCGACCGCTGAGGCCAAGGCCAGTTTCAGGACAAATTTGCCCGCTTTCCTGTATTCCACCCTTGGCTCCTTTCAGTTGCCGAAATCCATGACATGACCATCCTGCCAAGCGTCCTCGCTTGCTGGCGGCGCGGCCGCGAGCATTTCGGTTTTGGTCAGGGCGGACTTCTTCACCACGCCGCCGAACTTCCAGCGGTTCAGTATTTTCACGATGTATTCCGCCGTCTCCGGATTCACCGGAATGCCCTGCGCCTTGTAGACGCTGTTGGGCCCGGCGTTGTATGCCGCCAGCATCAGCAGCGGATCCTGGAACTCGTCATAAAGTGACTTCAGATAGCGGAGGCCAGCGCGGACATTTGCCGCTGTATCGCAACGATCGCTGACCCCTAGATCGGCCGCCGTGCCCGGCATCAGCTGCATGATTCCCAGGGCTCCGGCCTTCGAGGGACCCTGACTGGCGCCGAGATCGCTTTCGGCCCATGCAACTGCCTCGGCCAGATTGGCGTCGAAGCCTTCCTCTTGCGCGATTGAACGCACAAGTCGGGAGACGTCAGCCCGATTTCCGGTCTTGCACGCCCCCGGCCTATTCGCCTCGGCTGCGGCAATGGCTTGCGCCGGCGTTGCAAAGGCGATCGCCACGCGGTCTGATGCCAGGTCCCGGCCGTGCGCTTGCAACGGCATCGTGGCGCCAAAGAGGGTGAGCAGAAGAGCGAATCGAGTGTTCATACTGTCGCCAAAATTTAACACTTTACTATGGCTACACGCAGCCCTAGTAAAGTGTCAACACGAGATGCGCCGCAGGGACGAATTTCGATGAAACAGACGGCCCTTTGCACGGTCTTGCTGCTCCAGGGCACCGTGGCTTACGCTGCCGGCGCCGACGCCCCGAGTGCCTTCGCGCAGCCGTCGGAGCACTACCTGCTTCAGTTTGCCAAGCCGGGCGAGAAGGTGTTCGTCTATGAACGCTACGATGCAAAAGGTGCGCTCTTTCAGCGCGATGCGGCCGCCCTCATCTCGCCGGTTAAGCTGCCGTCGGCGACCGAGCGCGTCATCAACGGCGTGACGTATCGGCTGCGCGGCCTTGCGGCCTGCCCAAAACCGAAGATCACATACAAGACGCAGCAATGGGACTGCACGAAGGCCGCGCAGGACTATGAAGGGGCAATCTACAACGATCGTGCATCTGTCGTGCTTTGCAAAACACTAGTCTTGCACAGCACGAAGGGTGAACCCGATGCGGTGTCGTGTTTCTCGCTCGTGGGGGCGGGCAATGCCAACGACCCGTACAACGTCGCCTACGACGATGACGAAATGGTTTTTTTCGAAATGGCGGCAATCGGACGCAACAAGGACGGCAAGTCGCTACGCCCCGATCTGGAGCATTCCGCCGACCTCGGTGGACAGTTCCAGGAATGAAACAGGCGGGCTTTACAGTGGCCGCATTTTGTTTTTGTGCATCGGCACAGGCGCAGAATGCCATTGACCCTGCCGTACCAACGCCCTTCCCGGTATCGAAATCGGCTCAACTGCTGACCGGAGATACCTGGCGTGACGGAGATCACCTTTTCCGCCTCTATGGCGTCCAGTCATGTCTTCGAGGCACGTCAGCTGAAGAGCCAAATGGTAACAAAATCGATTGCGGGAACACCTCCCTGGCGCACCTGGCTGCGCTGTTCGATAGCGCCGCGGTTACATGCCAGCCAATCGGCTATGCCCTCGACAAGGCGGTTTTTGTCGTGTGCGGTGCGCAGCTCAATGGCGAAACAATCGACGTCGGCACAGCGCTCATAGCAACCGGATACGCGTTTGCCGCGACGACAGCAAAGGGCAAAGCCGTCAATCAGAACTACCTCGTCGCGGAAATCAACGCTAAGATGAAACGTGCAGGTTTGTGGAGCACAACGTTTCAGCATCCTGTGCAACTGCTGCTAAACAAGCGGTCGGAGAGACAGCATGAAACACGATGATGAAGCGCACAGATATTACTATCCTGTGGAAGGACGCGGCGACGGCGCCATTGGCGGAGCGGCTGCGTTCATCGCGATCATTTTGGTGCCGGCGGCCATCTACGCGGCCTGGAATACCGTGGCCTCATGGATCTCAGCGCTCTTCTCCTAGGGCTGGAGTTTCGTGAAAGAACCGAGCAACGCACGCAAATCGTCGACATCAATCTCGCACCAGCCATGAGCCGTCAGCCGTTGGAAGTAAGCAGCCTTCATTTTCATTTCTGCGATAGTGGTTACCGGGGCAATGGCAGCACGCCTTCGCACTGCGGCCTCTTCCGCCATGACCGCGTCCAACCTCTGACCCAGCAAGATCGCGTCCGTACCCTCGGCCTCCATCGCTCGCTTGCCAAGATGTTCAAGCTCAGCAATGCTCCGACGATGTTCCGCAATCAGTTTCGCGACGCCTTCAGCCGCTACCATCTGTCCGTTCCTACAGACCAATTGAATAGGCATCGACCGACTCCACGTAATGATACCTGGGGAGGCGGGGAAAAATAGGGACGGGTTCATCCCTCTGCTTCTCAGGCTCCCGAAGCCTTGGCTTCCTCTGCTTTTCGCTCATGCGGGCACACTCCGCCCCTGCCTCCAGACAAAACGTTTCAGGTTGTAGCGAGATTGCCCATGCCGATTTTGGCCTTGGCGCGGGCGCGACCGGCCGATGGTGCGGATGAACAGTCCCATGCGGTCATTCTGCTCGGCGAAGGGATGCTCGACACGGGCGCGGGTTCGGGAGCATGTCCGGTTGCCGTGCTACTGCCTTCGGCATGGTGCTTGCCAGCAACCCGCGTCGACCCTGTCGCCGGCATCCAGAAGACCATGGAACTGCCTGAAGGTGCGCCGTGGGCGCCCGCCCTGCGCCCGACCCGGGCAGTTCAGTGCCTTGGCCGGCGGTTTGCGAAACATCTCCAACGCAACAACCGTGTTCAGCCTCTCCAGCGGGTCGCCCGTCATTCGATCTTCTCCCGTGCCGAGCAAAATCGGGTTGACAAAAACGTTGATTGAAGACGAAGGCACGATAGAATACGAAGCCTAGCGAAATGGGACGAAAATAGAGCCTGTAAGTCATTGTTTAGGAACGGAAAATTATTTCTCCCTCCGCCGAGAGACGGGAGTGATTTCAAAGAATTATTCAAACGACTGGCGGCGGCGGGTGCGGGTCGGCCTTTGGGCAAAGACGGGTTTCCTGCAGGCCCATGGACGCCCGAGCTTCTCGCAGAGGCGATTTCACAGATTCATTCCAACCAGGTTGGGGTAGATTTGCGAACGGTGCAGCTTTGGTTTCAAGAGAACGAGAAGGGAATTAGCACTGCCAACATTCGTTGGCTGGCGAGGATTTTTGGATGTGATGATCCGGTCGCAACTAGCGAATGGCAGATGGAGCTTAGTGCGGCGCAATCGCGATTATCGGCCAAGAGACGAGAATGGAAGAGAGCCGGAAGCAGCGTTGCACAGGAGATTCCAGATACGGCACTGACTGCGACCTTCGAGACGGACTTCCCGGCAGAGCTGACACGGGATACTGACGCCAAGGGGCCGAGGCGGCGTTTTAATTTGGCGAGGAAATCGGAGGCGTTTTTTAGTCACGGATCTCCCCTGAATTTACCGGCGTCGGTGTTTGCCGGCATGACCGCCCTCGGCTTTTTGTCGTACATCA
Source organism: Mesorhizobium sp. M1399 (assembly GCF_040317735.1). Classification (NCBI taxonomy): domain Bacteria; kingdom Pseudomonadati; phylum Pseudomonadota; class Alphaproteobacteria; order Hyphomicrobiales; family Phyllobacteriaceae; genus Mesorhizobium; species Mesorhizobium sp. M1399. The sequence continues at coordinate 17,318 of NZ_JAMYKZ010000029.1, read as the reverse complement.
TTGGTATCCACAACGTCACCTACGAGCGAGCGGACGGGCTCGTTAAGCAGGTTGGATTCCTTTGGGCCGCAAATTGGACACTCGACTTTATGGTGTTCTTACCGCTGTTTTTCTTCTTCGTTATAGAGTTGCTGGCCTTCTGGAAAAGTGAGGGGCGCAGAAAGCTTGCAGTGCAGGGCGATCAGGTGGAAAGCGATGACGCCTGGTTGCGCAACGTTGACGCTTCCTCGTACACATATTGGTCGGTTTTTTTGATTTGCTTGCTGTTCGCGGGTCTTTTTCAATGGATCGGCGTGTCCTTGATCCCGTTGATGAAGGGCGGTGGCAACTATGCTGTGGATTGGGGAAAAATAGCTCTTGTGCGTCCTGAGGTCATATCTGTCCCCGAAACAATCGTTTTTACGGGGATTGCTTACCTGTACATGTGCCTGGTGTTTTATCTTTTCTTCGCAGGTCTCATTTTGCTCTATACGGTCGTTCATGATCTTTGGCGAATTGGAGACGGATTGAAGAAGCTGCCGCATGTTGATCATCAGCAAGAGCTCAATGAAGCCGGCCTCACAGTGATGCGTGGGGTTTTTCGGTGTACTGTTTTGGGGGTTCTGGTCGCCATATGGATGAAGGTCCAAAGCTCTTATCTGGCATCCAATGGTGAGAATATTGTGTCGTGGTTGGTCGGCGATATGTCTTCGATTTTCCAAGGTCGCAATGATGTGAGCACCGGGTTCCGCTATCGTATGCCGACGCATTACAGCAGCCTTCTTATCGTTATTTCGACCTGTTTTGTATTTCTGTATGGCTCGATCCGAATAGGTGTCGGAGGTCGATTTCATGCGCCTTTGTGGACGATGTCGGCGGTCGTGGCGTTACTTGTTGTCAGCTACTCGTTGATCGACGCGTTTGCCGGCTTTTCGACCCTTCTGGCCATTTCAGTGCTAGTCGCACTATACGGCCTGTTCGATCCAGGATTAGGCCGCTGGCGAGCGAGCGAGTTAGGAAACAATCAGAGTGTTTCATAGTTGGCTCGATCGTTGGGACGAACGCCGGGCCCTTCGCGGTGAGGAAGGGAAGAAACCAACGAATTTCGTCCTTGACGCGGAACGCGCCTTTCCAGGTGCGAAGAAGATAACAAATATCGAGGAATTCTGTGCCCTTGCGGACCAAGCCGTGGCTGATCCAGCCTTTTTCGATGAGCCGAGTGTGAGTAATCAGGGTTTTGAAAGGCTGGATGGGTGGCTCAAATTTCCATCGCACATTTCTACTGATATCGAACAGAACAATGTCGTCTCGGCGAAAATCACAGAAAGCGGGTCATTCGATCAGGCGATGGTGATTTTTCATCATTGGAATGCAAGCGCTCGGAACCGTAAGATTGCCAACTTTTTCTCGCAGCATGGCATCACGGTTGTCGAGATTGCTATGCCTTATCACTTCGAGCGCAGCCGTCCCGGCTCCGTGCACGCCGACTATATGCTTAGCCCTAATCTCGGTCGAACGATCCAATCTGTAAGGCAGGCGGTGTTGGATGGGCGAAAACTCATACGTAGGTTGAAAAGCCAAGGCTATCGAGAGATTTCGGTTCTCGGAATGAGCTTAGGTTCCTGGGTTGCGGCCTTAGTCGCGGCACACGACCTGGCTGTGTCAAAAGCCTCGTTGTTTCTGACGGCGGGGAGTCTAGCGGATATGGTTTGGACGGGCCGCGCGACACGATCGATACGCGATAGCCTTGAGCCTGAGATTGAGCTGACCGATCTCAGAAGGGCCTGGAGTCCGCTTAACTTGGAGAATTACGCACTTAGTTTGGCACGGCCTGATCTCGAACTTCACGTTGTGTTGGCTAAGAGAGACAAAGTGGTGTCGCCAGAGCTATCGGAGAGGTTCATGCAGAAGCTGAAAGACGCCGGAGCTAGGCCCAATATTTTGGAATTAAACTGTGGTCACTATTCGCTCGCCATGCCGCCTTACATTTTGTGGGCCGGTTTGAGCTTGAAGCGGTTTCTGTCGTGTGCTGAAAAGTCGGCCCGGCGAGCATGAGTGTGGCGTTTGGCCGATCATTCCACCAGCAAATTCTCTATTAGGCGTGCCTGCGCGTCAGGCTGCATCAATAACACGAAGATCAGGTTGGCGGGACCTTATCCCAAAATAGGAACGTCTGTGGATCAAGTTTCAACGCCTTGGCGATCGCGGCAATCGTGTCCACGCTGATGTTGCCGCTCGCGCGCTCCAGTTTCATGAATGTCGCCTCCGCCACGCCGATCAGCTTCGCCATCTCATAGCGAAGCATTTTGCGTCGTTGCCGCTCCATGTCGATGACGTGTGCAAGGCGCTTGCGGATCGCAGTTTCGTCCAACTGATGCGCCCCGTCGGGGAGTTTTTTCCCGCCGGAGAGCAGTTCTGCGACAGACACTTGCAGGCCACTTGCCATGATCTGCAGCGTCGTCAATGTGACATTATTTTTCTGCCGCACGGTCTGGATGTAGGTTCGGTAAGCGAGCCCTTCGCCTTCAAGGGCGCGAAAGAGCTCGGCCATGTGCATGTGGGATAGGCCACGCTTGGCTCTCTCCCGCTCCAGCACGGTCGCAATGTTGACGCGCAGGGGGTTGTCGACTAGGCCCGCATCGTCTCGTTTCATAAATCGATGTAGTCGCACAAACCTGCCTTCTTGATCTGTCCTTTTTCGAGCGAGTGATCCATAGTAAAGTGTCAAAATCGCAACGAGGAAAAGGCTATGACCATGCTGAAATGTTTCTTGGTGAGTGCCGCCGCCGTCGCGGGGGCCGCGGCTCTCCCATCCCAATCACAGGCATCGGAATGGGGCTGCCAGGTGCTCCTCTGTCTGTCCGGTGATTGGCAGGGCACTCCTTCTTGCCACACGCCAATCTACAAGTTGATTGCGGCGATGAAAGCTCCGGGTTTTAACTGGCCGACCTGTCCGCAAGCCAACTCCAGCGCCGCTAGATTCGAGAAGTATGAGGATTGTCCATCAGGCTGGCAAGCAGTCGGCAGCTACGACTCCGATCGGCCAGGAATGAGGCAAGAACGGGACATCTGCCGCATCAGCTCCGACAGACTCACGCTGCCCGTCACTTTTACGAACAGCCGCTTCGGCCAAGACCATGATAACGGATCTAGACAGGCCCAAATCGAGATCGAGGGTAAACTTGTGCGGGCAAAAATCCAGACTACCGGTAGCGATAGAAGCTCTTTCGCGGGTCACAGCTCCACATACTACACCATCTCTCGGCCGATGCGCGAAAAGCTCTGGGTCATCGAGTATGACGACGCGAACGGCATACACCAGAAAAGCTGGTTTAATTTCAACATGCCATAAGCCAGGCCATCACGCAGGACGAGGACTATGAGGGCCACAATTCACGGAGGTTTGTAGTGTTCAAGGCGCTTCTCCTGTCCACTATGATTATGAACACAGGCGCAGTGTTGACGGCGGCTAGTCAGAGCGACAAGCCGCGATCAAGCGTGGACAATCCTATGTGGCCCGCTTCAATGAAATGGGACTGTAAAACCGCTGCCAAAATCGTGTGTGAACGTGATGGCAGTTGCTCAGTGACGGGGGACCACACCGGCTTTGTGCTGAACTACGGCAGCAACGAAGCTGAGTTCCCGGCCAGCAATGTCCGGATCAAACGCCACTATCAACAGACCGTACAGGCAAGCCCTTTGCAGCAGGAAGTTAAAGTCGAATTGGTCGACAATCGCGTTCTTTGGCTGACGGCCGTGGATGCCAGCCGCACTTATTCGGAAGCGTGGGTCGGCGCACTGAGCGAGTTGAAGGGTGGCGCGGTACTGATGGAATCCGAGGGAGTCTATTGCATGCCGCACAGGTGAGTGCGCGGAGAGGGCCAGGCGAGCGAAGGCTGATGGTCTGACCCGGGGCGCCGACCGCGTTTCAGAAGCGTTCAGAGTCTTCCGTCCAGTCTTATCGGGCGGTGAGGTGATGGTAAGTAATATCGATCCGTCGTATCGAGACTTAGAGTAGGAGTGGCCGCCACAACACTTGGCGTAGTTCCTCTATCGAATACCTGAAACACGAGCCATACATACTTGGAATAGCGGAGAAATATTAATTATAACTGGTGAAAGTCGCGTAAGATATATTATGGAACTACCGGGCGGTTTCGCCTGTGTTGCTTTTTTCTCTCCTGCCGCAGCTTACGAAGTTGTGGATTCTTTCAGTAAACTGCGGTTATCGGATTTTGAACTATGGTTCAGAGTCGGAAACGACAGCACATCGCGATGCCGTTCGGGGGGCGTCCATCGCATCGATTAGGACTGAGCATGAGGGGGAAGGCGGATAGCCGAAGCGTGACAGTGCGATGACCCGAAGGCCCTCGCCAACAGGGCGGCCGTAGGAGCACCAGCATAGCGCCGCCGTCAGGCGCGATGCGGGCCGACAGCCCCCGGCGGAGGGCGCTGATTGATATCGAAATTGAATCCGGTCATTTTATCAGCTGTCATAGTTCAAATCGAATTTCTCACGATTTTCAGCGCGCGCCTGGATTCTCTGCATTTGGCTGCGGCAAAGATCCCGGTGGTGCGGTGGAAGCGCACCACCGGGCATCTTGGACTTGTTTTCATCAGCGACCAGGACTGCTGCATTGCGGCAGGGATGGTTCCAACCTGCTAGGCGTCGCCAAACCGCGCAAATTTGGTTGGATGCCGAATTCCGTGTGCGACGTTGCCGGATCGACACCAGCCATGGCCGCGACCCAGAGTTGCTACGTCGGAATGGCTAAGCACCTTGCCGTCGCCGGACTTGATAGTTTCGACGACATTGCCCGGCGAACAGTCATTGACCGACCCTTGTCCGTGGTGCCCAGTACGAGAAGATGAGGTTATTGCCCTGTTGGGCAAACCACAGCTCGTTGGCGTCAATACCGGTCCCGAAGTCCAGCTCGTCATTGTCGGTGAAGGAGCCGGATTCGACAATCGTATCCGACCCGTCCTTTATACGTTCCAACTTCGAGTGCCTGTTTTGTGCGGTGTCCGGCCCTCGTTTGTCGACGACGAGAGTTCTATGTACCGGCCAATCGAGCGAAGATAGGCAACGATCTCCGGTAGCAGGTGATCACGATCGCCAAACTCTTCTACGATTCTTCTTACCTTGCGCCAGGGTACCTTCCGGTCAACATCACCTGCCGAATAGCCTAAGTGACCGATCGCGCAGATGTCGCAGCCAGCCTCGATCATCTTGTCGACGAAGGCGGGAATCTCGCTCGCTTTCATTACAATGTTGTTGGTCATCGCAGAAATCTCCGTTGGTGGTCGGCATGGAAATTGCGCCGACACTCAAACGTGCTTGAATGCGCTCACCTTCGCTACCTGTGCACTTGCACAGGTTGTAGGGTCTCAGGCCTGCCGAAGGCGCCCGATCGAGCGTTCCTGCGCATTTGTTCATCGTTGGCACCCCGGGCACTAAACCGTGTTGCTAGAACAGCCCACCTGCTCCGTTCCAGCAAGGCAGCACTGGCCACCGGAACGCTCCCCTTGCGCGTACTGAAAGGCGATGCCGGCGCTCAGGCAGTCGGAGTCAGTCATGCCGAGGCGCCATTTCCTTTTCCTCGCAATTCGCTCGAGCCGCACGCCTCTTTTCGCTCTGGCTCCCCCGATCATCTCCGATTTAATTCAAATTTGTCTGTAGATATTGACGATGGCGCGACCTTCACCTCGTAGACGGCAATGCGGGCGGGTAGAGAGGGTCCTATGACAAGCAATTTTTCCGCCGCCCGAGTGCATTTAGATCGAGCGTATGACTACCTTTGTGGCGATGACCCGATGAGTCGAAGGGGACGCGAAGCCTTGGACTTGTTGATTGAGGCGGTTGCCGTCGAAGAGTTCAAGCAGCCACGCCAAAACGCGGAGGTGCTAAGGTTTCCGATTGGGCGCCGCTTCTGAGGCAATCTCCACGGCCGCCATGTAGCCTCAGGTGAGGCGCTCGCCGGACGGTTGCGCCGCCACTATGAACCATGGTGAACAAATCTCCCAAAACGCCAAGAAGCCCGCCCCGCATGAGCCGAGGCGGGCAATAGAAAATGGGGGGCCCAAGCGCGCGTCCATGAAACAGCGCCGCAGGTAAAATTCAGCAGAATGTCCATCCTGGCGCCTTCAGCGGCGATGCGCAGCCAGTTCTTGGGCCGGTAGGGCACGTTGTCGCGCGCATATGGCCGGGAGGAATCATCAGGAGCGACATAGGCGCGATAAAAGCCGAAGTGGCCCGTGTGGCGAGGCCACATCCAGTTGTCCGTTTGGCCGCCGAAGTTGTCGATGCCGAGCGCAGGCGCATAGACGAGGCGCACATCCTCAATTTCGAGCTTCTGCACGAGATAGTAGGAGGCGCCGCCATAATAGGCCCCTACGTCGCAGCGGCGATTGGGCTGTCCTTCACATGCGGCGATCAGGGCCTTGCGGTTCGTGGCGAGCCGCTCATAGCGGGCAAACCCATTCAGCTTGTCCGAGACGCCCTTGAGTATTTCGGCGGTCACATCCCGCACGTCCTCGATCACATAGATGCGGCTGCCTGGCGCCGCGGGCAATTCTTCACCCAGGGCTCTTCGCCAGAAAGCCGTCTGTGAGATAGTCCTGGCCCTCCTTGCTGTGGTATTGGATGGATTCGAACACGCAGTGATGATTGGTTGCGACCAGCCCTTGTGGACTGACGAACGAGGCGGAGCATCCGCCCAGTGATACGATCGCGTTGAGCGGGTCAGCGTCTAGACGGCCCAGCTGGGCGGGATCGATCTGGAGCCCATCCGCGCGCATGGCCGCTCACACTTCCGCAGTCTGGCCCGGCATCCACATACCTTCGTCCGCCGATGTAGCCGTGACCGTCCAGAGCAAGGCGATGGCAGTTGCTTTGGCCAAACATTTCAAATTCGAGTTCGTGCTGACTGTCGCTCTCATCTTGCCTCCTGTTCTCCGCAGATTGGATTGGTGACTATCGGGATGGCCGGAGTCCTGGCGCCCGCGCGGCGGCCAACACCGTAAACACCGAGTGGACCCGTTAACCGCAAGAGTCCTGATGGCGTTCACCTCTCATATTTGTCGCGCGGAACGTTTGCGGATCATCCGCTGCACCAATCGTGCCAAATGAATAAAGCCTTCAGCTACAAATGGTGAGCCGCCCCATCCATGTCCGATCTCCGACGTCTTTACGTAAAGGGCTCGGTGCTTCCACGCTCGTTTGCTCTTCGCCCGTCCCTATTCCGTCTTGACTAGCAGGAGCCTACGGCCTATCTCACTGCCGCGTTAGCACTCGCTTCTGGTGAGTGCTAACCACGCTCCGGCAACGGAGAACCGTTCAACATCCGCACCAGGGAAATCCTAAAATGGCAAAGTCGAATTTCCGGCCGCTGCATGACCGCGTGGTCGTTCGCCGCGTCGAGTCCGAAGCGAAGACCGCCGGCGGGATCATCATCCCCGATACGGCTAAGGAAAAGCCGCAGGAAGGCGAGATCATCGCCGTCGGTTCCGGCGCCCGCGACGAAGCCGGCAAGCTCGTCCCGCTGGACGTCAAGGCCGGCGACCGCATCCTGTTCGGCAAGTGGTCGGGCACCGAAGTCAAGCTCAATGGCGAAGACCTTCTGATCATGAAGGAAGCGGACATCATGGGCGTCATCGGCTGACACGCCGCCTTTCATCCGCACCATCCAATCTGAATTTCGGGCGAAATGCCCAGGAGTAAAAAATGGCTGCCAAAGACGTAAAATTCTCCCGCGACGCTCGTGAGCGCATGCTGCGCGGCGTCAACATCCTCGCCGACGCGGTGAAGGTCACGCTCGGCCCCAAGGGCCGCAACGTCGTCATCGACAAGTCGTTCGGCGCACCGCGCATCACCAAGGACGGTGTCACCGTCGCCAAGGAAATCGAGCTTGAAGACAAGTTCGAGAACATGGGCGCGCAGATGGTTCGCGAAGTTGCTTCGAAGACCAACGACATCGCCGGCGACGGCACTACGACCGCGACCGTTCTGGCGCAGTCGATCGTCCAGGAAGGCCACAAGGCGGTTGCCGCCGGCATGAACCCGATGGACCTCAAGCGCGGCATCGACCTCGCCGTCGCCGACGTCGTCGCGACGCTGATCAAGAACGCCAAGAAGATCAAGACCTCGGAAGAGGTTGCCCAGGTCGGCACCATCGCCGGCAATGGCGATGCTTCGGTCGGTTCGATGATCGCGGAAGCGATGCAGAAGGTCGGCAATGAGGGCGTCATCACCGTCGAGGAAGCCAAGACCGCCGAGACCGAACTCGAAGTCGTCGAAGGCATGCAGTTCGACCGCGGCTATCTCTCGCCCTACTTCGTCACCAATGCCGAGAAGATGGTTGCGGATCTGGAAGACGCCTACATCCTTCTCCACGAGAAGAAGCTCTCCAACCTGCAGGCCATGCTGCCGATCCTCGAGGCTGTCGTGCAGACCTCGAAGCCGCTGGTCATCATCTCCGAAGACGTCGAAGGTGAGGCCCTGGCCACGCTGGTCGTCAACAAGCTGCGTGGCGGCCTGAAGATCGCTGCCGTCAAGGCGCCGGGCTTCGGTGATCGCCGCAAGGCCATGCTGGAAGACATCGCCATCCTCACCGGTGGCCAGGTCATTTCCGAAGACCTCGGCATCAAGCTCGAGAATGTCGGCCTCGACATGCTCGGCCGCGCCAAGAAGGTGTCGATCTCCAAGGAGAACACCACCATCGTCGACGGCGCCGGCAAGAAGGAAGAAATCCAGGGCCGCGTCGCCCAGATCAAGCAGCAGATCGAGGAGACCACCTCGGACTACGACAAGGAGAAGCTGCAGGAACGTCTCGCCAAGCTGGCGGGCGGCGTTGCCGTCATCCGCGTCGGCGGTGCGACCGAAGTGGAAGTCAAGGAAAAGAAGGACCGCGTCGATGACGCCCTCAACGCGACCCGCGCGGCCGTCGAAGAAGGCATCGTTCCCGGCGGCGGCGTCGCCCTGCTGCGCGCTTCGCTGGCCATCACCGTCACCGGCGCCAACTCCGACCAGACCGCCGGCATCGCGATCGTGCGTCGCGCGCTGCAGGCTCCGGCCCGTCAGATCGCGGCCAACGCCGGTGCGGAAGCATCGATCGTTGCCGGCAAGATCCTCGAGAACAAGGGCGCGACCTTCGGCTACAACGCCCAGACCGGCGAATATGGCGACATGATCGCCATGGGTATCGTCGATCCGGTCAAGGTCGTGCGCACGGCTCTGCAGGACGCGGCCTCGGTCGCCGGCCTGCTCGTCACCACCGAAGCCATGATCGCCGAGGCTCCGAAGAAGGAGTCGGCTGGTGGCGGCATGCCGGGTGGTATGCCCGGCGGCGGCATGGGCGGCATGGGCGGTATGGGCGGTATGGGCTTTTAAAGGTCCTCGCATCTCGACAATTTCGAAAGGGCGGCAAGGAATGCCGCCCTTTCTTCGTGCCCATTGCGCCGGTTGTCGGCGACCCGCAAGCCGGGGTATAGGGTTGTGCTTATGTTTGGACGGATACTGCCTTTTTTCCTGGGGCTGGCTTTACTGTTGGGCAGCGGCTGCGCGCGCAGCGATGATGGTGCGGTGGTTATTCCGAGATCGCTTGATGCCAGGCGATTCTTTGACAAAGAGCCGCCATCCCTGCAGCAGCCACAGATCGAAACCAGCGTGTTTCCGGTTGCGCCACAGGAGCCGGAAAGGCTCGAACCGCGCCGTGCGGCAAGTCACAAGACATCAAACAGACGTGCATCGCGGGTCGCAAGTCCTCCGCTCTCCTCTTCCGAGCCGCACAAGCTGCTTGTCTGCAAGAACGTCAGCGAGCCCGGCAAGCGGTACCGTGTGGTTTGCGAATAGGGCACTTGGTTTGGCCAGCGTTCTACGCTCAGAGGGTCGCGGCGCCTTTCCGGATGAGGTTGTCCAGAGCGCCGACCCCTTCGGCGACAGGTGGGAAAATTCACGTATCGCCGAAGGAGATTCGTCGGCGAATTTTTGTTAATCTATAATGCGAGTAGATTTTGATTTGTACCCGCGTAGATCAAATGATTATTGCCCCAGAGACGGCCTATAAGTAGGCCGTGTCGACACCCGGGATTTGCCAGCGCATCGCGCTGAAGGTCGTGTGCATGGCTTACAACGGGCTGTGCCCGATCCGCCACTGATATGGTGGTGGCGTGCCGTTGACTGCGTAGTCGCCAACGATGCGATCCTTATAGATGCGTGGGTTGTGTGACGACAGGGTACGAGCATTGGCGCCAATGACGATCGAGGCCAATCGGTTTCCTGGTCGAGGACGCACCCAGCGCATCGAAGATGATCGTCGACGCTTCAAGAACCAGATTCGTAACGACCGTCACCGCTTGCGACGTCTCGAGTTCGGCGATGGCGTTGGCCTTTTCCTCCAAATCGGCATGGCCGGCGAAGTGTGCCTCGTAAGCGCGTTCGATGGCTTGCGCGACCTGCAAAACGATGGCGCCGGCCGCATAGGCATTGCTGCGAATACGGCCGACGACCTGAAGCACCTGCGGATCCTGGCTTGAGCGCGGGCCGGCAGCATTGGAGTATGAACGCTTGCGCGCGGCAACGGCGGCAGCGGTCTCGTTGGCCATCGCCCGGCCGATACCGGCGAGCGTGGCAAGATGCACCAGTTGGTAGAAGGCAGCGCCATAGCGGAACTTGTCATCGTCGACGACGACATCCTCGGGGTCGACGGTGGCATCGGTAAAGATCGTGGTGCCGCTGGCCGTGAGCGTCTGGCCAAAACCATCCCAGTCGTCGATGACATCGACGCCCGGATCGTCGCGACGCACCTGCAAGACGATGCCTTCGCCGTCAAGCCCCGTCGCGCCAACATCGATCCAGTCGGCAAACAGCGAGCCGGTGGTGTAGTATTTGGTGCCGTTGAGCACCAGCCGGTCGCCCTTCTTCGAGATGCGGGTCGAGAAGACGTCCTGTTTGGCATCACCGATCTCGGTCCAGGCATTGCCGGCGATCTCGCCGTGGGCAATGCGCTCGGTCCAGCGTTTGCGGCTCTCGCCGGCCGTCTTGTTGACGACATCCTCGACAAACCCAAAATGACCGCGCAGCGCCTGGGTGATATTGGAATCGGCCTCCGACAGTGTGGCTATCTGCTTGGCCGCCAGTGCTGGATTCCATGGGCCGGGCAGGATCGCCGCGATGACTTTCAGCGTTGTGGTCGCCGCAAGCAAGGCGTGGCTGAACGATACGGATTCGTGCTGGTTGTCGGCGCCATAGCCGGCCGTGAAGCGTATTTGGCTGAGCGCGTAGTCGAAGCCGTTGGCCTCGGCGATCTGGGCGAGCTTGCGGTTATAATCGATGTCCCAGCCTGTCCGCTGCTCGATGTTGGAGATGACAAGGCCGCCCGAAACGTTCGGGACCCAGTAGGCGAACTTCACGTTGTCGGAATTCGAGGTCATTTCGTTTCGTTTCCCCTTTTTGATTGGCTTCAACCGACGCGCGTGGCGACGGCAGCATTTGCATGACTGGAATTAAACGCTTCGGTAGCGGCCCGTGAGATGCGCTCGATAATCGCCGCGCCGACGATCTTGGCATCGACGAAATCGTCGGGCGCGCCGTAGACGCCGGTCGGGACGGTGACGGCCCCGAAAAAACCGAACAATGGCCGGAGCTGATGTTCGAGAACCAGGCCATGGTATGGACTTCCGCCGGTTGCCGCGAGAAGCACGGTCTTGCCCGTCAGTGCACGATGATCGACGAGGTCGAACAGGTGCTTGAGAGCGCCGGTGTAGGACGCCCGATAGACCGGCGTTCCGACCACGAGCAGGTCGGCCTTCTCGACACGCTGGATGATCGCTTCGCCAGACGCGCCGAGCGTGCCACGGGACAGCCCCGCAAACAGCGAGGGCGCCGCTTCGTTGATTTCGATCAGGCCAGTGTCCGCCGGGGTGCGCTGCGCGATGGCCTTGACCAGCGCGCTCACCACCGCGGTGGTGCGCGATGGCGTGCTTACGCCACCCGATATGCCGAGAACCGAAATTCTTGCCACGTCGTCGATCTCCTGTTGCACCAAGCGAATGGCCGCTTTGCCAAGTCGGGATCGGACGATATTACAAGCGAGCCATGGCCCATCGCCGCGGTTGATCTCAGTCGGGTTGACCCACGGTTCCTTCGGCAGGAAGTCTCGTATGTCTCGAAGTATTCGCTAGGCATCGTCGTGGTCGACCCAAACGAACGTTTCCTCTACCTCGTTCAGCAGAACAATCGCGCGTTGCGGTACGGCGTCGGCGTCGGGAAGGTCGAAGCTTTCAACTTTCAAGGCGAGGCTACAATAGCGGCCAAGAAAGAGTGGCCGGGCTGGCGCCCTACCGACAACATGATCGCACGTGAACCGGATCGCTACGGACCGTTGAGGGACGGTATACCCGGCGGCCCGAACAATCCGCTGGGGCCACGAGCGCTTTATTTGTTCCGTGACGGCTACGATACGTTTTATCGACTTCACGGCACGGTGGAGCCGCACACAATCGGCACGATGGTTTCGTCGGGATGTGTTCGACTGTTCAATCAGGACATCATCGATCTCTACAACCGCGTGCCGGTCGGAACGAAAGCGGTGGTTCTACCGGCGCGCGCGCGGGGGGAGGTAGCATGAGGGAACACGGCGGGACGGCACTCGGCGGTGCAGCGACAGGCAGCGTCGCGATCTCGCTTCCTGCCCGTGCGCCATTCAGTATCCAGCCCCGTTCGCGTCGAGGCTGGAGCGACGAATTCGCAGACCCCTCGGCGATATCTTCGGCATCCGAAAGTTCGGCGTCAACCTGACTACTCTCGAGCCCGGTGCGCCGGGGATATACGCGGGCAGACGCTCAACCGCACAAAAAATGTCCTCCTCTGGCGACCGCGCGGCAATTTCCTCCACTTGACAGAAATCCGAAAAAAAGCTCCCTAATATTCGATATCGACGATGTCTGACAGGCGGGATAACGACATGGGAGCGACGCTCACTGATGACGGTGTTTCGAAAGCATTCGGCTCGGCCGAGGTGCTCAAACAAATTGCTATCGACGGTCAAGCACGAGCATTCGTGTCTCGGCCAGTCAGGGTGCGGGAAATCAACGCTATTGCGGATGTTCGCCGGCTTCGAGGCGCAGGCCCGCGACACTGTTTCGATTGGCGGACGAGTTGTGAACCACTTGACTCCGCGAGCGCGCAACCGGCAATGGTTTTTCAGAGCTATGACCTGTATCCGCATATGACGTCGAGGAAAACATCACGTTGCCGCTTGTGATGGAGAGCCTTAGCGCGGTGCAGAGATTGCCGATGGTAGGGCCTTTCGTGTCGGGCGGCGAGCCAAGATGACCGAAATCGCATCGAAAGTTCGCGAAGCTACGGCGATCGTGGAGATTGATCATCTACTGAAAAGACGCCTTTCGCAACGTTCGGGAGGGCAACGGCAGCGTGTCACCCTGGCGCGGGCCATGGCTCGCGCACCGGGCTTGTTCCTGATGGACGAACCAATGTCGAACCTCGATGCAAAGTTGAGGGTAGCGATGCGAAGCTGGTGGCGCTTAACAAGCGGCTCAATGCGACGATGCTCTATGTCACTCATGATCAAAGCGATGACGATGTCAGCTCGCGTCGCATTGATGAAGCATGGCCGGGTGCTGCAATATGCCAGCCCCGAGGCCCTTTATCCGACCCCAACGCATTTAGAAGTCGCGACATTCATTGGCCAGCCGTCGGTCAACTGGATCGATCCAGCTGGATGTGGCCGAGAAGATCGAGTTCCGCACTGCTCACGGGGTCGCTCTCTCGGCCGAGGAAGGCCTGATATAAATGGTCACCACAACGAACGGCCCCATCAGGTGACCCAACGCAACACCTGTTTCTCGCCCCACTTCCTCCCGGAGTCGGGCCTATGTAAGTGTGGAGCAATGCAAAAAATCATTCATATAACAGACCCCCATTTTGTCGCCCCTGGCAAGACGCTTTACGGCATCGATCCGGCGCAGAGATTCCGCGACACCTTGGACCACGTCTCGCGCGTACACGCAGATGCGAAACTCATCCTTATTACCGGCGATCTTGCTGATACAGGCGATCCTGCCGCTTACGTGCTCTTGCGCGAGATCTTGTCGGAGGTCCGGCTGCCCGTCTATTTGACGATCGGCAACCACGATGACCGCAGCGCATTTCGAGGGGTCTTCGGCGGGGAAGGCTTCGTTCAGGCGGTTGTCGACCTGCACGACTGGCTCGTCGTCTTGCTCGACACGAAGGACGACATCAGTCATTTCGGTTGTCTCAACGGTGGCCGGTTTGAATGGCTCCAAGACCAGCTTGTCCGTGCCGCCGGCCGGCCAGTCTTGGTTGCTATGCACCATACGCCAGCGGACTTGTATGTGCCTTGCTTTAAGACGAGCGACATGAAGGAGACCGATCGGTTCTTTTCCATCGTTCGGAAAAACGCATCGGTCCGCCACATGCTCTTTGGTCATCGGCATGTTGCTGCGGCAGGCAGTTTGTCGGGCATATCGTTCACTGCCAGCCGTGGCACGGCGCAGCATATCGTTCTGGACTGGGAACAATATGGCAAGCCCATATTCGTGGCCGCTGCGCCCTCATACGATGTCGTCATGTTGGACGGATCGGATGTCGTCGTCCATCGTCACGAGGGACTTGATCAACTGCCTGTCATTCGTCCCGGTGACCCGAAATGACGGCTGCAACCTCAATCACGACTTCCGATCGGCCTCGGCCTCGACTGATCATCTTCGATTTTGACGGCACCCTTGCGGAGACGGAAATCCTAGCATCGGAGGTGATTTCGACAAAACTCGCCGCGGAAGGTGTCCAGGTGCATCCGGATGAAATCACGGCAACGCTCTCCGGTGTTGAGCGGAACGATCAACAACTGCGTCTGCAAAGCTTTATCGGTGTAAGCCTGCCTAAGAACTTCATGGAAACGGTCGGGGTTGAGATCCAGCTGGCCGCCTCTGCGAGCCTATCGGCGACACCTGGCGCGATTGAACTGCTCCAGTGGCTTACCATTCCCTTCTGTGTCGCATCCAACACATCTCGTTTCGAACTCATCCACCGCATGAGAGCCGCTAATCTTTTGGGGCTTGTAGGCTCACGGTTCTTCTCCTCCGACGACATCGGTGTCCGCAAACCTGATCCTTCCGTGCTGCTGTTGGCGGCGGAAGTCATGGGCGTGTCTACGAGCGAGTGCCTTGTCATTGAGGACAGCGTCATCGGCCTTAATGCCGCGCGAAATGCAAATATGCGCTACTGCGCGTTCGGGGGCGCCCGCCACCATTCCAGTCAGCTGAGGAATGATCTCCGAACCTTTGAGCCCGAGGCATTGTTGCTGAACTTGGAGGAGCTTAAAGGCTTGCTTTGCCCAATGTAGAAGATTGGCAGCGGCGTCGGCGAGTTACGCCCGCGCCCATGCGAGAGCGGTGATGCAATGGGGCACAAGAACGCGGACAGGTCATCAACCTTGGTGCGGGATGCTGTATATGATCTGGTCAAGAGCGGACCCAGCTCACAATCCAGGATCGCGCATTTCATTGCCCAAAACCCCGAACTTCTTGGGGATATATCCATCTCCAAACTCGCTCGTCAGGCAAACAGCGGAGAAGCGTCGATTGTGCGATTTTGCCGTACACTTGGCTTCTCCGGCTTCCGCGAGTTCAGGATGGCGTTCACCGGGGAGATTGAGCGCGATAAAGCCCGGCGACTAACACAGTACCTCACCACTGAAGATACGCATGTAAGGCCGGAAATTGCCAACCTGAGCGCGGCCCTCCAACATTCAGTTGCGGCTTCGGCTCGCCTTCTCGACTACGCCCAGATCGAGCGCCTGACGGAGCGACTACAGAGTGCCACGCGTGTTGAAGCTTTTGGTATGGGCGTCTCCGCAATCTGCGCTGAGTTATTATCACATCGCCTGATCTGGCTGGGGATCCCGATGCATTCAACCGGGACTGTGAACATCGCTCGCGGTCTGGCTCACGGGCTGGATGCTTCGGCTTTTGCTATCGGCATCTCCTATGAAGGTATGAGCGAGGAGACCGTTGCCTTTCTCAAAACTGCCCGCGACAGAGGAGCGCATACGCTTGCAATAACGACGCGTGACAAATCGGCGGTCTCTGAGGTTGCGCATGAGGTGCTCTTACTTAGCTCCGCAGGCCCCTGGCCGGAACCTGGATCGGCAAGGCTTATGCCTTCAATGGCTTTGTTGAGCGAGTGCATCGCCGAGTGTCTGAAGGGGCACAAAAATACCTGAAGATCCCTCAACCCTCGCGAATCATAGCGGTACGAACGGCTTAGTCGACCGTGAACAATCCGGCCCCTAAGCGGCGCCCGACTTGGGCCGGAGTTGGAAAAGAGCGATCAAGAGCGACAAAAAAACCTTCAGCCACCTGAGCAGGAGGGAGAAGTTGTAGCCGGCGGCAGCCAGGATGGCGTCGCCCTGCTGGCCGGCGAGGTAGTTGCGGCCCATGCGATGCTCGGCCTTGATGTGGCCGATCACCGGCTCGATCGCCGACCGCCGGATACCCTCCGGCGAAGGCCGCCTTGCGAGAGGATGGCACGGTAGCGAGGCTGCGCTCTTAAGGTCGTCCTTACGAGCGAAGTTAGCAGCACAGCATGAGCCATATGACGTTATTGACCGGGCCGGAGCGGCGGCGTCGTTGGAGTGAAGCGGATCAGTGCCGGATACTGGCGGCGGCATTCGCGCCCGGGGCCACAGTGGCGGCGGTGGCCCGTCAGTACGATGTCGCGACCAGCCTGATCTACAAGTGGCGCCGCACGATGAGAGCCCGCGAGACGGGCTTTGCCGAAGTTGTCGTGGCTCCCGATGAGCCTGTCGCCGTTTCGCGGCCGGCGGCATCCCCAGCGGTGATCGAGCTGGAGGTCGCCGGCAAGGTGCGGCTGCGGATTCCGCTGACCACGCCGCCAACACTGGCGGCAGCGATGGTGAAGGCGCTGGGCGTTTCATGATCCCGGTTCCGAGCCAGGTGCGGATCTGGTTGGCGGTCGGCCGGACCGATATGCGTCGCGGGATGCAAGGCCTCGCTCTGCAGGTTCAGGAGACGCTGGGCCGGGACCCGCATGCCGGCGATATTTATGTCTTCCGCGGCCGCAGCGGCAATCTGATCAAGATTATCTGGCATGATGGGCTCGGCATGTCGCTGTATGCAAAACGGCTCGAGAAGGGCCGGTTTCTATGGCCGTCGCCGGCGGACGGCACGGTTTCCATATCACCGGCGCAGCTCGCCTACATGCTCGACGGGATCGATTGGCGCAACCCGCTTCACACGTTCCGCCCGCAGCGCGCGGGCTGAGTTTTTCTTTGAGTTTG
>NZ_JAMYKZ010000028.1:0-59195 GCF_040317735.1 Mesorhizobium sp. M1399 | reverse complement strand
GGCCGGCAAGCAGTTGGTCCAGAAGTTCCTTCTCAATAGCCATGCGATGATTCTCTCCTTTCCATCATCATGGCCTCGCGCACAGAATTCCCGACAGTCCCCGATTGGATCGACCGCCACGAGAATTTGCAACCGGCCTGGGCAAGAGTTGGCTCGCCTGCGCCCTTGGCCACAAAGCCTGCCGCGACAATCGATCGGTGCTCTATCATCGCGTCCCGCGTCTCTTCGAGGCGCTAGCGCTGGCGCGGGGCGACGGGCGCTATGGCCGCCTGCTCAAGACGCTCAGGCGCGTTCAACTCCTCATTCTCGACGATTGGGCCTGTCGGTCCTCAACCCCGCCAAGCGTCGCGACCTCCTGGAAATCCTCGAGAATCGCCATGTCCGCGCTTCCACAATCGTCACCAGCCAAATCCCCGTGCAGCACTGGCACGACGTCATCGGCGATCCCACACTCGGTGATGCGATTCTGGATCGCCTCGTTCACAGATCCCCATGGGGATGGATGCCGGCCAGCGTTTTTGCAGAATGATTGGCCGTACGACCAACCACTCATTCTGAGGCCCCGATGCTCAAGACCGAAAGACCCGCTGCCGCCATCCAGATCAATCTTGCGGCAATTTTCGTTTCGATGGAACTGTCCCGTTCAACCTGGCTGATTACAGCGGTGTTGCCGGGGAACGGCGAGAAGATGTCGAAGTATCCCATAGCAGCCGGCAACATTGCCGGGCTGTTTGATTTGTTTTCGAAGCTGCGGGAGAGAAGCCGCGCCAAGACCGGGCAGAGCTATACGATCATTACGATCCAGGAGGCTGGTCTCGATGGCTTCTGGATACACCGGGCTCTCGTGAAAGAGGGCATCGAGAGCCACGTTGTGGACCCGGCGTCGATCGCCACGCCACGTTGTCATCGGCGTGTGAAAACTGATCGCATCGATGGCGAGGCGCTACTGCGCGTCTTGCTGGCCTTTAAGAGGGGAGAGCCGCGCGTATGCTCAATGGTGAGAACGATATCCCGTGAAGATGGGGACCGGCGGCGAATTGCCCGGGAACGCAAGGCGCTGATGGTCGAACGCGTCGCGCATGTCAATCGCATCAAGGGCCTGCTGTTCTCGCAAGGCATCACCGACTACGAACCAGTTTACAAAAATCGCCGCCAGCGACTCGAAGAGTTGCGGACGGGAGATGGAAATACACTGCCACGGCACATGAAGGCCCAGATCAGCCGGGAGCTGGACCGGTTGGAACTGGTCATCAATCAGATCAAGATCATCGAGGATGAACGCGATACGCTCATCGCGGCGCAGACCGCTGACAGCACGAAGCCTGGAAGCCTGCGCCGGTCACGATGCTGCTTGAGATCAAAGGACTCGGTGCGGAATTCGCCAACACCCTTTGGTCGGAGGGGCTGTTCCGGCATTTTGACAACCGCCGTCAAGTCGCCGCCTATGCCGGCCTCGCGCCGACGCCCTGGCAAAGCGGCTCGATCGACCGGGAGCAAGGCGTATCAAAGGCGGGCAATCCAAGATTCCGAACAACGCTGATCCAACTGGCCTGGCTATGGTTGCGGCACCAACCGGACTCGGCATTGGCAAAATGGTCCCGTCATCCTGGGCTCAGCCCGCCGAACGCGGAATATTGGTGCGACCGGAATAAACGGCGACCGAATGTGAGTTGGATCAGGCTCGGCAAAGCGAGCCGTGTCAGGTAGTTTGGGCCCAAGCCTGGAACCGTATGCAATGAGGGAGATCGACTTTGCTTCAATCGACTTGACACCTACTCCCCATGTGAACGCTCACCGCCTTCAACTCACCGGAGAAAGATGCGAAAACACAACGCTCGCGCCCATGCTCTTGACGCAGCCGCAAACACCTGAATCAATGAACAGGTCGGGCGAAGCGGCCGCTCATGATCGCGTGAAATACCTACTCACGATCAAATGAAATGAGCGCTCACCGCGTGAAATGGCTGCTCAAAATCAGCGAAATGCGCGATCTGACCAGCACCGGCCAAGGGAAAAGCTCCGGTTCCATAGGTCGTCGAACGTTGGATTCCCGCTGCAGTTCCGGATTTCGAACAACGGGACGTTGGGGCCTTCACGCAGTCAAAGGCTCGAACGAGCGTAGCCTGGGGTAACAACTTTGTCCACTGCATGATCGAGTTATGGTGGGCAATATACCCGCTGCTTTTGCAGGTGCTTGAAACGCCATCTGAGGCTCGCCGACTTCATCACTCCTTCCAGGGCGGCAGCGATGCACACCATACGCGTATCAAGTCTTCGTTGCGGTGATCGGGCCAGAAAACACTCAACAGGCATTCGGCCGCCTCATCAATCGCTTCAGACCAGCCGAATGCTGAAATTATTTCGCCGCCGCCTGCAACGTGATCGGATTCCGCTGTAGACATGACAGCCGATCGGAGGCGAGTCGTCCCAGTCGAGGTATTCTATTCGGTGAATGTGGCCTTCAATTCCTTCGGTGCAAGGTCGACCCGCACAATATCCCCGCGCTCCAGCTGCGTAAGCTCGGCGGCGACACTGGAAACGTATTGGTCATCGATAAAGCGTATCAGGTGATATTGTGGAACCCGTCCCAGGGCATTCTGGGCAGCGGTCTGGTCTGCCTCAAATTGGGCGAGTTTGGATTTCGCCATGGCAAGTGAATTTTCGTTCTGAACGAGCGCCAGCTCGACATCGCGCAATCCCTTGACATTTTCTTCTTCGATGCGCGTTTCCGCTTCGGCTAACGCTTGGTCGACAGCAATTCTATTCTGCTTTGCGCGAAAGAGTGCAGTCCGAAACTCAAGTGCCTCGCGTCGCGTCGCGGCAAGCTGGCGCTGGGCATCCCTTCGAGCAGAATGCGCGGTCAGTCCCCTGTCGGCAAGACCTTGTTGAACGCCGACCTGTTCTTCCATCAGGCGGACCTCCTCGTCATGCAGAATGATGCTCTTCTCTATCGATGAGATCTCCTGCTCATAACCCTCTCGTTGTGCGGCGTAGGTACGTCTGCGCGATTCTTTCGCTCGCTGACGGAGCGCGAATATTGATGCCTCGGCAGATACGATACTGGCTACTTCCGCGGCGGGGGGAGGGGCAAGCGCGCCATCGTCGAAATCGGCGCCATCCAGTTCGGCCACAAGGCGCGCTCTCTGCAATCTGAAAGAGAAGTCGCTTAGCTCACGCGTAAAAACTTCCTGCAGCAGCGAAAGTCTGGCGGCTTCCGAGCCTCCCTCCCGTGAGATGCCACCCGCCTGCAGCACCAGTTGGAAGACAGTCATATTCGGCTGAAACTGAAAAGGTCCGCTCCTCATCACATCTCCAACGAGATAGACCGGCGCGAATTCGACGACCGATACCGTTGGGGGGTTCACGCTCACCTGTGTTGACAGTGAATCTCCCAGGAGCTTTGCAACTTCAACCGCGCTCAATCCAGCCACGGTGATCTTCCCAAGCAAGGGATAGTAAATCGAGCCATCCTGCTCAATACGAAAGCGACCAGAAAGTACAGACGACGTATTTTCCTCGCCAAATACGACCACTTGAAGCTGATCGCCCGGTCCGGCCGGATACTCCCTCGCATCTTGGGCAAAAACGCTATGGACTTGTAAGGCCGAGAGGCCTGCAAATGCAGCGATTGCAAGGAACCGCGAGCGCGCCGGCGCGCCAAAGCTGCTCCAGTTGGATTGATACATCTCCTTCTCCCGTGTTTTGCGCCGAAGTGCGTTGGTTCTTCGATGCCAGGCTTTGAGGGTGGCATCCCTGTCATGAAGGGATGCGCGTCATTGGAACGCCAAGGCGTGCGGCGCGGCAATCAAGGTGAGAGCGCCGACCATGCGCTTTGTCGCCGTAAAGCGTGAGGAACAGCAGGCGCGCGGTCGTCTTTCGGGCTCGAGATCTCCTGGTACGGCAGCGAACACAGACGATCAACGCCTTGCGGGGCCATCTGGCGGAATATGGTATGGTTGCCGCCCAAGCCCCGCTCACACCGCCAAGCTCATTGGAACTGGTGGAGGATCCTACGAGCGATCTGTCGGAGCGGCCCGCCTGGCACTCGCCATGGTGGTCGATACGTTGCGCTCGCTGGAGGAAAGGTTCGAGCACCTGGATGCTCCGATTGCAATTCGTGCTCGAAAGGGTGAGGATGCTCGGCGCTTGGCAACAATCCCCGGGGTCGGGCCGGTAACAGCAACCGCCATGGTCGGGTTGGCACCTTCCGCCACAACCTTCGAAAAGGGTCGCGACTTCTCCGCCTGGCTGGGGCTGGCACCACTCCAACGCCCCACCGGCGGAAAGCAGAAGCTCGGCGCAACGACGAAGATGGGCGAGCGAACCCTGCGGCGCTTGCTTATCATCAGAGCGAGCGCCGTGGTTCGCCACGCGGCTCGGCGTGGCGTGCCGGAAGGATCGTGGCTTGGGCGCATGCTCACCCGCAAACCGCGCATGCTTGTGGTCGTTGCTCTTGCCAACAAGATGGCCGCATCGTCTGGGCGCTCATGGCAGCGTGACTCAAACGAAACGGCCTCCGGAAAACCCGGCGCGGTTCATGGCGCAACGGTCATAGAGACGGGATCGGGAAAACCAGAAGCGCGACAAGGGCTACCAGCCCGTCAGATTGATTTGGAAACCCGGTCCGCAAACTCCATACGGGCCGGCGGCACGTGAACAGCCGCTTCAGAGGCCGGATACATGACTGCACCCGACCACGCGCTGCCCAATCAAAAGATTCTTCTTGCACCGGGCGTCCATACGTGTCGCGCTATAAAGGCTATCAATCGAGCGATGCGCCAGGGTCAACAGAGCCTGAGGAAACTGGCCAAGCGCTTTGGTTTGGGATGAGTCAGAATACCGCGTGAAGCGGAGGAACGGACCTTGGTAGCCGGGGTGCCGACCGTGCAAGCAAGCCGAGATGGGCGGCGCTTGCGCCGAGGACGAGAGGCGGCTCCTCTTCTTCCGGCACACTACTGCCGCTGGACACGCATCCTATGCGCTCCACCGATTCCGCTTGCAGGGCAATATCGTCTGACGGCTACCCGGCTTGTGGAAGAGATCGGCGAAAGAAGAGCTGCCAGACACTTGGTTCCACATCAATATTGCCAAGGTGAGGAGCGACCAGGTCAAGTGCATATTGTCGTCACTATCGACCGCATGTCAACACTTTGCAAAATTGCACGACAAGTCCACCACCTGAGGTGGTCCAGCCTGGTCGCCTCAAGCGCGACCTTGGCCTTGAACTCGGCCGAGAACCGTCTGCGTGTCTTCATGCTGGATCGTCCTTCTCATCGGGCGATCCACCTTATGCCCCTGTCTCAGAAACCGGGCACCACCTCAACCATCATTGCGAGAGGGTTCCTGCTCCAATAATTGGATACCACCAGGCAATTGCTGGCAAAGCCTAACTCGGAATGGGTGCAGGTCTTGGAATGGATGTCTGTCTTGCGAAGTAACGCTTGAAGACACGTCGCGCCACATGGAGATCGTAGACGCCCTCGCTAACCACGGGCCAGTTCTCCACATTGGCCAAATCCACTATAGGCAAACCGTTCGCGACGAGGATCGCCGGGACTTGCGTCCAGCCCAGTGCGGACAGGGCCGCCAGCCGATGGTGGCCGCTCATCACGATGAACCTTTCATCTTCGTGATCTCGCAGCATGACGACCTGTATGAATCTGCTGTCAAGCGCGCCGTCTGAGGCAATATTCGGCTTATAGCCGATTTTCTTTATACTTTCGTAGGTTGCTATTAAGCGCTCGTATTCCTTCCTGCTTTCCTGCTCCACGATGCTCGGGCTTAGGTCCGGCGCCAAGCTACCATTAAGAGCATTCAAACCTTGTCTGTATCTTGAAATCTCGGAAGGCGTACTCCACGGCATGGGCAGGAACGGCCTGGTGATGTCCAGGGAGGAGACATAGTGTTGGAGCTGAGAAGCCTTGCAGTCATCCTCATAGTCCGTTTGCTGCCCAAATAGCACTTCCTGCAAGTTCCGGGGGCGAAAATCTGCCATGAACCTCCTTATCAAGGATTCCTCATATCTCACACTTGGATCGCTGATGTATTGCCTAAGGAATGCAACCTGCGGATTGGAGCCATTGGCATCAAAATCGATGGCATAACCGTTAAGACATTTATTGATCGGCACTCTGAATTGCGAGCCTAAGACCGTATCAAAATCCGCGACGCGTACCAAATAAAGGCCCGCGATCCATAGCGCTCTGTCAATCAACGAACTTGTATATTCCCGCGACCAAGAATACATAGGCGATCTCCTAGGAAGCAAGTATTGCCGTCAAGTTAACTTTCGAAGTCGCAATTCGGCAAGGGTTTAGCGGGTCCGCGGTGTTGAGACCATGCAGGACCGCAATACTACAAGAATTCGAGGGTGACCGCGGAGGGATACCACCTCGCGAGAGCTTGGCGTGACGTCGTGGCGATACGACGGAAATCCAGGCGTCATCAATGCCCCAATGATTTTCGGGCGGGCAGAGCTTTGAGGTGCATGCGCAGCACGGCCAAGTCCAACCTCTCCTAACCGGGCGTCAGAAGTTTCTTGCCAGCGACAAGCTTCCTCAGGCGCGCGTTTCGTTCACTTCATTGCCAGTCTCCTCTCAAAGACCGGAACAATCTCAATGCGAGGACATTACTGGGGCACGTCACCTTTGATCTCGCGCGGTTCCTGGCAGACGCCGTGCACGCGAAGAGTTGGTATCGGAAGAATGCGCAGAACAGACACCCCCCCATGAAACAGCACAAGCTGCGGAACTTAACATAGAATTCATACCGAATTGATTTATAGAAATTAGAGGCCGGCAATCTCGGCTTAATGGCAGAGGCGGTGGCACATGTTGATCGCGGGATCTTTGTACTTGGCTCTCGGAATGCTGCTTGGGTTTTGGATCAATTCCAAACAGCTGGCGCTTGTGGCGGTAGCGCTGTGCGCGCTGGTGATCGGCGCGGGACAGGGCACCGTGCGTAGCACTCTTCTCGCTGCGGCCGCACTGAGTTTGCTACAGCTCGGATACTTTATCGCACTCTTGGTGCGGAGCATCCTTGTCCACCGTCGCGAGCAGACAAAGCCGCTTTGCTGGCGTCACAACGGAGGCGCCGACGGCTAGTGGATGGACACGTTTCGGGTGGACTCAAATTCTCCTTCATTTCCTCTACTTGGCCTCCACAACTGCCAGGCGATCAGTAACCCCTCGTCGTTGCGGCCCGCAAACAAGGAGAGTGACGAGCGCATCCATCTGCTCACCGCATCAACAGGCGGCCAGCAATCCTAGTAGTAGCGGCAGCGTCTGCGCATTTGATGCATTCTGGGCAGATCAGTAGGTTCACCATCTTCACCCTTGGGATCGGAAGAGACGCCTCGCTTCCTGCCGAAAGATTCCCAGCATGAATCTGGGGATGACGCGGAAATAGCGCCCCGCAAGCCGCCCCGGCTCCTGTGATATGCGGTAGAGGAATTCCAGTCCGAACTGGCGGATAAAGGGAGGGGCGCGCTTTATTGCCCCGGCGCGAAAATCAAAGGCGGCACCGACCCCCATCGAGATTGCGCCGGGGATGTGCCGTGCATACCGCGCCATCCAAATCTCCTGCTTCGGGCAGCCCAGGCCGACCCAGATGATGTCGGGCTTGGCGACTGCAAGGCGGCGAATCTGCTCCTCCATCTCGACGTCGGTCAGCGGGCGAAAGGGCGGCGAGACCGCGTCTGCTATTTCGATGCCGGGATAGGATGCCTCGAGCGCAGCCACCAAGGACCTTAGGACCTCCGGTGTTGCTCCGTAGAAGGCATGCCGCCAGCCTTTGGCCAGCCCCGCCCGGCAAACCGCTTCGAGTGTGTCGGTACCTGTCACCCGGCCTGCGCGACGGCCCCTGAACCGACAAACCCACACCAGGGGCGCCCCGTCGGGCACGTTCATGAATGCGCCTCGATGCGCATCGGCCAAGGCCGGCTCGTCGAGCGCGCGCACCACCCCATGTACATCGCGAAACACGACGTAGACACCAGCGGTGTTGGCCGTGCGCCGGGCAAGCCACTCGTCCACCCTCAGCAGGAAAGACTGCTCTTCGACCACGGCAACTGAAGTCGTCAGGATCTCAACAGCTTCAACAGGCGGCAGCCTTTCCGCAGGCTCGCGCGCATGAGCGATTGACAGGCGCGCTTGGCGGTGTTGCGTGGTCACATCTTTAAGCGGTTTAGTCATAATATTATCCTCAAGTTGACGTACTTCACGAAACTTCGAAGCGACTGGTATAGGCGGCAGCGTCCGAGGTCTCGTGAATCCCAGGGCCAAGACTCATAACCAGTAGCTGACGGTTGCGGCGATGCAGACGGCGGCGAGGAAGTTCCGGGCGAGTCGATCGTAGCGGGTTGCGATGCGGCGGAAGTCCTTGATGCGGCAGAACATGCGCTCAATCGCATTGCGGTCTCTGTAGAGGAAGGGCGAGAAGCAGTTCTTCCATTTCCGGTTCGCCTTGGGCGGGATATTGGCGAACGCGCCGTCCGCGAACCTGCTCCCGGATGGCATCGCTGTCATAGCCTTTGTCGGCATGCAGGATTGGCGCCGCCGGCATCTGCTCCATCAGCAGCGCCCCGGCAGTGCAATCGGCGACCTGGCCGCCGGTCAGGAGAAAGGCGACCGGCCGGCAGAATCCATCCGTCAGGGCATGGATTTTGGTGGTCCATCCGCCTCTCGAGCGACCGATGGCCTGATTTTGCTCCCCCCTTTGCCGCCGGCCGCACAGCGATGCGCCCTTACCGCCGATGGGTCGATGAGAAGCTCGGCCGGAGGCCCGCCTGCGATGGCGAGAGCATGGAAAATGGCGCTCCAAACGCCCTTGGCCGACCAGCGCTGGAAACGGTTGTAGAGGGTCTTGCGCGGTCCATAGACCGACTAGAGCACGTCCCATGATGGATGAATCGATTGTGATGTGACGATGGCGTTCGGAAGTGATTCAACATCCACCTCGATGGAGGTGGATTATGGGAAGAGCACTGAGCGGGGATCTTCGGTTGCGGGTCTTGAAGGCTTCGGCGGAAGGCATGTCGGCACGGCAGGCGGCGGCGCGGTTCGGCGTGGGAGTATCCAGCGCGATCCGCTGGATTGCGCGGGCGAAGATCGGCGAGTTGGCGCCCCGCCCGCAGGGCCGTCGCCGCGCCTCCAGCCTCGATGCGCATGAAGCCTTCATCGGCGGGCTGATCGAGGAGCGCAAGGACGTCACGCTGAACGAGATGGTGGAGCGGCTCTTGGCCGAACAGTCGGTGCGGATCAGCCGCAGCGCCTTGAGTGCCTGGCTTCGCGGCCGAGGCTGGACTTTCAAAAAAGTCCGCACATGCACTGGAGCAGGATCGCCCCGACATCCTGAAGCGGCGGCGGGCCTGGTTCGAAGGCCAGCTCGATCTCGACCCTGCGAAGCTCGTGTTCATCGACGAGACGGGTTTGTCGACGAAGATGGCGCGCCTGCGTGGAAGAGCGCCACGCGGCGAGCGCTGCCGGGCCGGCGTGCCGCATGGCCATTGGAAAACCACGACCTTCACCGGCGCCTTGCGGCTGACGGGCATGACAGCGCCCTTCGTCTACGATGGCGCCATGAACGGCAACGTGTTCCTGGCCTATGTCGAGCAGGTGCTGGTCCCGACCCTGTCGAAGGACGACATCGTCGTGATGGACAACCTGCCCGCCCACAAGGCCGGCGGCGTGCGCGACGCGATTGAGGCCGCAGGCGCGAGCCTGCTCTACCTGCCGCCCTACAGTCCCGACTTCAATCCGATCGAGAACGCCTTCGCCAAGCTAAAGGCGCTGCTGCGAGCAAAGGCCGAAAGAACCATCACCGCACTGTGGAACACGGTCGGTTCGGTCCTCGACCTCTTCACCCCAGCCGAATGCGCAAACTACTTCAAAGCGGCCGGATATGACCCAGATTAAACAGGACGTGCTCTAGCGTCGACCAGCGTCCGCCGCTCTTCACCACATGGATGATGCCGCTGATCACGCGGCGATCATCAACGCGCGGCTTGCCTCGGGTGTCGGTCGGCAGATGCGGTTCAAGCAGCCCAAACTGCTCATCACTGAGCCAGAAATATTCGCGATTCATGAGTGGTCCCCCTCAGAGACCCCAGAATCACAATCCCGCCGTCAGGGGAACCCCTTTTATGGGTCCGGACCCTCGTTCGGATATTGAACCGGAGACGTTCTACCGAAGCTCGCCTGATAGGTGCGGGACCAATCAGAGAGAAGCTGCTGCTCGAACTGATCCACTGGTAACGGTGCCAAGCTCTCGTTTCCGGTGCACAGCGTCGCCCCGGCTGCATCGTCGGCGCAATCAGGTATCCAAAGATTGTTGGCCTCAAATAGGCCCTTCCGATACGACTCGACGAATATTGAATTCGAATGAGCGACATTGGCGAAGTAGGGTTCGTCGATCCCGCCTTCGCCGCAGCATTTCCAGACGTAAATCCCGACTGTCTTCGTTGTTATCTCGTTGCCGTCGATATACCGGGCGGGCCGCACGACAAAGTTCTCGAATACTTCGTTGTTATTTCCTGCCGCTAGCCCAATCCCAGCATTGGAGGCGTAGAGGATACGGTTGGCAAAGATTTTTATCCAAGCTGAGCCGGTCGACGCATCCGTGTTAACTCCGTCGATCATGATGCCGGACCCCGAGTAGCGCCCTGTGAACGGCTGGCGGCCCGGAAAAGCTCCGATCAACAGGTTGTTGGCTATCGTCACCGGTCGATCCTTCCTACCCCTGACGCGGAACAGGCTGATCACGTCCTCGACGGCGCTCTTGCCGGGCTCGTTGCGCACATAATTCCAGGAGATGTCGACAGTGCCCGCTTCACGGATGTCTGCAAGCTGCACGAAATTGGCAACGGCAATCCCCGTCCTGCCAACCCAGGCGCCCACATTCTCCGTAGAGCATTGGTCGCGACAAAGCCCGGCAATGTTCAATGCGTGGTTGAACCGAACTGTGATCTCACGTGCCGGCATTCTCGCGGGATCCGCATAGACCCAGATTCCGCGGCTTCCCTCGACCGAGTTGTGCTGTACATCGATGCGCCGAGGATTCAGAGCCACAATGAACCGTGGCGGGGCTCTATCGCGCAGCTCAGGCTGTTGCCCAATCGCCCTGCAATTCCGAACTGTCACGTCGGCATAATGGGTGTTCCTGGGGTTTACCCCGTCGCTTCGGTGCTCGGCCTCGCCGTAGCGAGTGCTGATCAGGGTTCCGACCCCGCTGACGACACAGTTCTCAATTGTAACCGGCTCGGTCGTTCGAATAGTGACCGCCGGGACGTCCGGATCGTCCGAATGCCAGCGGCCGCTGTAGGTGCCTCCAGCGGTAATGATCAAGCTCCCCGCATGATCGAGGTTTGCCTGCATGGGGACGGGGCTGGTGGCCTTGTTGCCAAGCAACAACGGAAGGCGCGGCACAGGGGGCGACACTGCCCCGCCTATGCCGAACAGTAAAACAGTTGCCAGCAGAGTGATCGGTTTCAGCATGGTCGTCTCCGGGTTGCAGGAAAGCGCGTTCCGCGGTGCTTGGCCAAAGCCCCTGTTGGGAAACGAAATAGCAGTCCCATTTCCCCTGAAGCATTGAAGTGAGCGCATGTGTCGGATTCCAACACGCCATTTGGGAAGTTCAGGGATAGTCCAGTCCCCGGCTTGATAATTCGCGCGCTCTGCTGGATCCTGTTATCGTCTCGCAGTCGTAGCGAAAGTGCGGGAAAAGGAGGGGTATAGATGTCCATTTTTAGAACGTCCCCAAAGCCGCAGACGAACGTTGATCCTGTGGCACCAGCCAATGCAACCGAAATGGACGTTTCGCAGCTTTTCACGCCGTCCGGCCCCGTTCAGGAGGAGTCGCTGTTCGCCGGGAGGCGACAAGAGGTCGACCGCCTTGTTGAGACGCTCTCGGAGCCATCCAAGCATGCCACAGTTTATGGTGAGCGGGGCGTCGGCAAGACTTCACTCGTCAATATGTTCTTGTGGCAGAGGCGACGGGGGCTTCCTCAGTTCACCGTCGTCGCTCGGGTGCAGGCGGATCCCTCTGACGACTATTCCTCTCTATGGCATAAGGCGCTGAGTGAGCTTAGCAGCATCGACCCAGCCTCGGGTCACGCTTTTGCGGCAACGCCGCTCCCTACTGACCGACCGCTTAAACCAGATCTGTCAGGCGGCATCTCCAGCGTTGCTGCGTCAGAAATACCGCTTTGATAATTGACGAGTTCGACCGGCTGCAGAGCACTCGCGATGCCGAGCTTGACACCATCAAATACCTTTCCGACTACAACATAAACTGCACAGTGATCATTGTCGGCGTTGCCGAATCTCTGGGCGACCTGGTCAGGAACCACGAATCGCTGCGCCGTTTACTTACCTGCATACCCTTGCGACGGATGCGCGATGACGAGTTCTCGGAACTCATTGAGTCTCGGCTTGACCGCGCCTCTCTGGAGATTGAGGGACCAGCAAAGCTCAAGATACTGCGCTAGTCTCGGGGACTGCCCTTCTACGTTCACACGATCGCCAAGCTTGGTTGCCTCGCTGCTGCGCGCAGCGCGTCCCGACGCATTGGCGTGGCGCAGGTGAATGCGGCGATCGAACAGGTCACTGACGAACTGCGGCAAACCTTCTGTGACGGCGTCACGAATATGTTGGCTGGAAGCCGCGGCAGCATCTTTCCCGAGGTCGTCCTTGCAAGCGCGCTGGCGGACGCGGACGACGATGGCTATTTCAGCGCGGAATCGGTGGCGGCGCCCCTGTCGCGCATGCTTCGCCGCCAGATGAAACCAGCAAGCTTCCAGCGCCATCTGGCCGACCTTGCCTCTGACGAGCGGGGGCGCCTGTTGGTCAGGCGCGGACAGCCCGGAAGCCACCGCTTCCGCTTTCGTGACGCATTGACCCAGCCATATGTCATCATGGACAGTTTATGCCGCGGCTTAATCGACGAAGCAGAGGCACTGCGGCGGCCCGGCATTGACATCACTGCTCATGCAACCGCGCCTGAAGGCGATTGGACGTATGGCAGCGCACGTCCTGCAAACATGGTTTGACTGGGACCGGATCGCGATGCCCAACTCCGGGGCCCTGTGTTCTGATTTCGGCAACGGCCACCATTCACCGAGCACGGTAGTCGCTGCCATTAGACGCGGAAACCGGTCTTCTGCCGCTGCCCGAAGCGACGCTTGGAACTGTAGCGTTCATACTTGCGCAACCGCCTAAGGTTGACCTTGCTGTAGATGACACCTAGGCATTTCTCCCTAATGCCGTGATCCAAGGACATGGCCTTCTGCACCAGTTTGCGGGAGGTACGCGCCCACTCGATTATGCAGATGAAGGCGTCGATGCGGATGGCCGCCGCACGGGCGTCCATGCCTTCCGCCATAGGCGGCAAGTCGACGATGACGTATTTGAACGTAACCTCCGCTTCCCGAAGCAAGGTGGTGAAGCCAGGCGATGCCACCATATCGCTGGTTTGCGGAAGAGAGCCACGCTTGGATGCTGGAAGAAATGCCAGCCCCGTCTCGCCTTCAAAGAAGAAAAGCGCGTCTCGAAGGCTGCGGCCATTCATCACAACGTCGGCAAGTGTCACTTCGGCGGCAGGAGCCAGGGCTTCGCTCAAGCCCGGATTGGTGAGATCGGCGTCAATCAGCAGGGTCTTCGATCCGCGCGCGGCAAGAAGGGAGGCCAAGTTCTTCGCTGCAGTTGATCTCCCCTCTCCGTTCAGCACCGAAGTAACCCCGATAACCCTCATCTTCTGGTCCGGAAGTTTGAGGTCGGCTGCGACCGTCGCGCTGCGCAGACATTCGGCGAACCTCGAGGTCGGCTTATCGATCACGTCACGTAGGAGGTCATCCGCCCCCTTGGCCAGCGGCCCCGCCAAGGTGTTTCCCTCCGCCTTAGCAACTTGTCTCGGCCACGGCCGCGGAGACCAGCTGCTGCGCCGAACCTTCGGAAGCATGCCGAGGAAATCCAGATGAAGCAAATCTCGAACCTGAGCACCTCTTCGGAAACCTTGGTCTCTGAACTCGAACAGCGCCCCTAGACCGACCCCCAGAACGCCGCCAGCCAAGAGCGACAACGCCAAGATTATGGTCTTGGGAGGATAGCTCGTCCAGGACGGGGTATCCGCCCGGTTGATGATGCGGGCGTCGGCAGATGGCGTGGTCTGCTGATGGAGCGCCTCTTGATAACGTTGCAGGGAGGAGGCGTGCAGGTTCCGGTAGGTCTCGGCTTCTCGTTCCAGAGCATTCAGCGCGACCAGGGCCGACGGATCCGCCGCAGTCCTTCTGGACCTGATGACAGCGAGTTCCGCGTCGGCCAGCTTCTGCCTCAGGTCGACAACCCGAACCCGGAGCCATTCGCCCGCCTGGCGCATCGACTCGTGCGTTCTTTCCCGTTGGTCATGCAGGTAGCCTTCTGCAAACGCATTGGCGATGTCTGCAGCAAGGGAGGGATCGGGCGCGGTGTATTCGATGCGGAGAATGAAGGCCGGGCCGACCCGCGATACCCGCACCTTGGACTTCAACTTCGCAATGCCCGCCTTGATCCTTCCGTCCTCCGTCTCCTGCGGAGCCGGAGGACGGGCAAGTTGCTCACGAACGAACGACACCAGCTTCCAAGTTGGTGACGTCGCCTCAGAAAGAAAGCGCGGGTCATCCATCAGCTGCAGTGCGTCGATCACATGACGGGCAACCGATTCCGACCTCAATACCTCCATCTCGCTGCTGACGATTCCGTCGAAAGCAGCAAGAGGATTGGGAAGATAACTGTCCCCGAGAAAGCTGATTTGACGATATTCGATGAGCAGTTCAGCCGAGGCCTTGTACTGCGGGGTTTCCGTCAGCGCGAACGCCGTGCCCAAGGCCAGTGCAGCGGCCCCGACGGCAATGATTACGCGGAACTGTCTGCCCGCGGCCGCCAGCAACTTGTCCAGGTCAAGCGTGCTGTCTTCGACCGAAGTAGGCCACCGTTCGTCCGTATAGGTAGCGGGAGATTGGGAATTGCGCTGCAGCATATGGATCTCCGCAGGTGATGCGGCTGCAAAGGCCGTCGTCGAGGTTTCGTTCAGCGGCTCTATTCCGCAGCAATCGAGGAGCGGAGAGAGGGAGCGAGTATCCAGTCGACGTTGAGGGTGATCTCCACGACATCTCCGGGCCACAAGTCGGTTTCTTCATTGGCGCTGATCCGGTCGACGGCGTCGGCAGATTTTCTGACGACGGTGATCTCCGGCGGCGACTGCCGGCCGCCGCGTGCGAGTTCCGAGCGCAGTCCTCCGACATAGACGAGCTTCTCCGCATTGCCTTGCAGCTGCGCGTTCAGGTCAGCCACGTCCAACATCGCAGCCGTCAGCTCGCCAAGAAGCTCGATGCGACGGGAATCTTCAATCCTGACGAGATTGCGTTGCAGATCATTGCGCTCTCGCTCCATCCGGGAAGCCTCCGCGAATGATTCCAATGCCCGCGTTGACCACAGAAGCACGGCCCTGCGCGCGTCGTTCAGAAGGGCTACCGAGGCCAGTCCTTTCTCATGGAGTCGTCTGACCCGCTCAAGCTCAATGGTGTCTTCTTCCTTGGCGGTCTGCTCGTTCTGTTGACGCCGGCTCAATAGATCAAGCCGTCGCTCGGTGTGCTGGAGAGAAACGCGGACGGCCTGCTTCTCCTTGCTGTGGTCATCGACCCTGTTGGCGAGGAGCTCGCCCTGGACCTGCTCGATTTCCGGCAGCAGGCCCGCCGAAAGGCCCCCCTCAGCGAAAACGGCCGGGCCGGTTTCATCGCGGCCCTCGAGTTCGGCTCTGAGCCTTGCCACGCGGATCTGCGCCGCCGCCAAACGAGGCCAGGTCGTGTTGTACTGAGTTTTGAGGTCCGTCAGCTCCAAGATGGGATTGTCGATCCGTAGCCTGACCAAATCGTAGCCGCCCGCGACGGCGATTGCCTGGCGTACCGTCATTCCGCTGCGGAAGGGCTGTTCGCCAGGATTTGCAACATCGCCGGTCAGGTAGATGGGACGATACTCCACCACCTGCAGCACCACCGCCTCGGGATGCACGAAGTGCCAG
The DNA here is from genome assembly GCF_040317735.1 of Mesorhizobium sp. M1399. NCBI lineage: Bacteria > Pseudomonadati > Pseudomonadota > Alphaproteobacteria > Hyphomicrobiales > Phyllobacteriaceae > Mesorhizobium > Mesorhizobium sp. M1399. The sequence continues at coordinate 43,145 of NZ_JAMYKZ010000028.1, read as the reverse complement.
ACGTCTCCCCCGACGCCTTGGACCGGGTAACCCTTCTGCGTCGCCTGGGCCACGACCGCGTCCCGAACCGCGCTGACGGTTCGTCCGGCAGCCTGCACCGCGCCGACGAGCGGTAAAAGAACCGTCCCGTCCATGCCAATAGGCGACCGCTGGCGCAGATCGGGAATTCCAAGCACCTGAAACTCAAGCACGTCACCCTTTGCCAACAGGTACTCCTCTGCCACTGCCGTGTTGCCGTAGCAGATCAGAAGGGCCAGCCCAGCTACTGTTGGCTTCAGGCACCTCGTCAGAAAAACTCCCAAGCTCTTCGACATATCATTCACACTCCACTTAGCGCTTGTGCGATCGCGGACTCCCCGCGCCCAAAAGAGTCAAACCGGCAGACGATGTGCGTCGGGGACCAGATCAGCGGCCTTGCACAGCCATTGCGTTGACGATTGCTTCCGCCAGCATGGCTGCACCGATACTGTTGAGGTGATTGTCATCGAAATAGAGCGGATCCTGCCCAAGCAGGGCTACGCAGCGGGCCGGGGTGAAGGAGCTGCAGAAAATCCTTTCCGGCCTGATTCGCACCAAGTTCGGATGGTCGGGCATCGCCTCCAGTTGGCGGTGTATGCCTTCAACCCTCTCTTCGAAGACGCTGTAGCTCGTCGACAGCCACTCTTCCCGTTGGATCCCGAAGTGCCACTCCTTTGCAAATGCCGCGGCACGTCCCAGCCGAAATCGGGGAATCATATAGAAGAGGAGGACCTGCTTTCCGCTGTCCAGCAGATGCTGGATCGAAGCGCGATTAAGGGCGCCAAGCTTGTCGATCCGGGAGGGATGCTCATTGGACTCCCGTGCCTGTCCAATGGGAAGATAGAGAACGGGCTTGCCGTGTTCCAAACCGCCCTCCTTTGTTGAAACGGTTCCCGAGAGCATGTTGCAAGCGTCCTGGTTCGTGGATCACGGGCTTGAACATTTCGGGACACCGTCCACCGGACCTCGTCCGGCAAAGGAGACTTTCGGCCGGCGCGCGGGTGCCTGCGCCGGCGCGGCCCAGGCTCTCCTGTTGTTCGAGCTAAGCTTTAGGCAAGCTGACGCGCGGTCTCTTGAGTAGTTCTCCGTAGTATTGGGCCGTTCGCGAAGCGATTGTGCCCCAATCCATACTGGTGGCGGCAGTGTTCATGGCGCCTTGCCGCAGGCGCCTCACAAGGCGCGGCGAGCTCAATGCCATCCCCAGTGCGTCGGCCAGAGACTCCGGTTGCCCCGGCTCGCATAACAGCCCGTTCACGCCATCGATCACCACGTCCGTCAGTCCGCCGACCCGACTGGCCACGACCGGCCGCCCGTTTGCGAACGCCGCAGAAGCCACCCCGCTTTGCGAGGCGTCCAGATAGGGCAAGGCGACGATGCACGCCTCCTGAAACTCCTGAACGGCTTCCAGCGACGTGAGAAAGCTGTCCCTGACCGTAATATTGGTAGCACCCCGGCAGCGTCCGGCCAGGCGATCCAGTTCAGAGCCCCGCCCAGCCAGATGCAGCGACAACGGGAGGCCGCGTCGACCCAGGAGCTCCACTGCATCGAGCAGGACGGCCAGCCCCTTGTATTGTTCCATTCGTCCGAACAGAAGCACACGTCCTGGTATGGGCTCACGCTGCAGTGCTGCAGGTGGGCACAACAGCACGCCATGCGTCGTCTCGCGGACTTCGGTTCCATTCGCGCGGGTGAGTCGGGCAAGCTCCGTGCAGCAGTGGTGACCATGACCAAGGAGAAGGTTTGCTGCGGCTCTTATCCGGCTGCGGATCCTGGGACGATCGACCTTGGAATCGCTTCCTGAATGCGGCAGTGGGTCGTGCACAGTGACGACTATCCTTGCGGAGCCTTTCATCAGAAGGACCATAATATAGTGGGCGAAGTTCGGGCACTCCTGGAAATGCACGATGTGCGGCTTGAATGCCCACATGTCGATCAACGCGCGCAGAAGGTCGCGGATATAGGCGAACATCCCGGACCTTCGCAGAAAGAGCTGGTACAAGCGGGTCTGCAGTTTGGAAGGCTCTGGGCTGCCAAGATGCAGTCCGCATTCCTTCTCGTAACCCGTCCTATCCGTAATCAGTCGGACGGAGCCATGATTGGCGAGGGACGCAGCCAGACGCGCCGCATACTCCGGAAATAATGGAGAGAAGATAACGACCCTCAGCTCCTCCTTCGAGGGAGAGATCTCTCCGGACGCACGCAGGGTTGGGCCGGGCGCAGGCGCAGGCGCCTGCTGCGGGCTGCGCGCGGATTTCTTCAGCAGCGAAGAGGCAGTATCGTCCATGAGTCTTAGACCCCGTTGGTAGATCATTCCGCAGTCATTTAACCGCAGACTTTTTCGCCCGCGCGGCGACGACGACGGGATAGGAGGGGTCATGCTGGTCGAGCGCATCTCGAGTGACGTCGTCGAGCACGCGTTGCTGAAGAAATGCAATGGCGGCTTCGAGATTGCCATGTGCTTCCACATGGATACTGCCCGGCTCGAACTGCTCTTGGACAAGGCGCCGGACGGACACAGCCGTAAGCGACCAGCACCAAGTATGGCCCCAGTCGCTTTCCCGACCCACTGGACTGATCCCGGGTACGGTAAGTAACAGGATACCGCCGGGCTTCAGTGCCCGGTGCAGGGTTGCAAGGGCGGCTCGCATGTCGAACAGCAGGTGCAGTGTCTGTGTCAGGACAATGCAGTCGAACTGCAGTTCCCGGAGGGTTTCGGGATCGGCCAGATCACCGATTATCGTGGCATTGGGGTTGCTGTCGTCGACGAAGAGGATGTCGCTTTTCTCCACGGCGGGTCCGCCGAAGCGTAACGTGTAGTGGTTGTCTCCAACTTCCAGTACACGGCCGCCGATGTCCCCGGAATTCCTGGCGAGGAAGCCTTCAATGTAGTAGCGATCAATCGGCGTTCCGCGATCAAACCCCCACCCGCCGCGGGTGGACCGAGGCGCGCTCGACTTGTTCTCCCTTCGCATCCAAACCATCCCCTCCCGCAGATGCCGCCCGAACTCGCGCGTCACCGCTCTCGTCGTGCCTCCAGGCGACCATGCGACTGCCCGCGCGACTTGACCCATAACCGGAGCGAGACGCCTGCCGGACTGCCAGTCCGCGCGCGCGGCGACGAGCATTTCCTTTGCATACAGCGCGCGCCATTTCGCTCTGCCCTCCCTCATGGCGGCGCGCCTGGACGGATCGTTTCCGAGGCGCTCCTCGTGCCGATCCAGCACTGAAAGCACGGCCCGAAGCATCCGGTCCCGGTCTGCTGTCATGCTGTTTGCATGCCGGCGGTATTGGGCGACTGTGACGGGATATCCGGCAACAGGGAACCTGCTTGCGACACGTAGGTAGAGGTCGTAATCCTCACAGCGCTGAAGCGCCTCATCGAAGCCACCGATCTCCTCCAGGCACTTGCGCTGATAGAGGACGGTAGCGTGCATCCCGATGCAGTTGCTGAGGATGAAGTCATGATGGGCGTCTTCGCCTATCTTGATGAAGATGTCACCGCCCATTGGTGCCAAGCTTTCCGTTACGTATTGATGCCCTCCGTAGACCAGAGCGCAGTGTGGCTGCCTCTTCCAGAAATTCACGCCGCATTCTAGGGCGTGTGGCAGGAGAAGGTCGTCCGCATCAAGGAAGACCACATGTGTCGTCCTGCAGTTCTTCCACCCGAAGTTGCGGGCTGCTGCGAGCCCCTTGTTGTCCTGCCGGATAAGCCGCACGGACGGGTAGCGCTGGACGACTTGCGAGGGATCGTCGGTCGAACCGTCATCGACGACGATCACTTCGTCCGCCAGGCGAGTCTGTGCGAGAACGCTGCCGATGGCGTCATCGAGGAAATGAGCATGATTGAAAGTCGTTATGATCACTCCGACGGTAAGCTCGTCGGTGGCCTCTTGAGGCGGAAATGACTTATCAATGACTTCAACTGATATATTCACGGCGCCTTCTCCTTTGGTGCATGATTGACGTATCGGCTCAAGACAGGGTGCGTGATCCACCCGCTGCCTAGCGCCGTTACATGTGGTGCGTGGCTGTGTATGCGGATGATGCGAGTCCCCGCTGTGTAAGCAGCTTGCCGGGATCAAGTGATTAGGTTGCGGACCAGCACGAGCCTGGTTAGCCGTCGAAAGTCCTAGCGGCCAGGGGCGACAGAGTACACAGCGCCCACCGCGGCAGCTTGAGGAGCCTCGCGCACTGCCAGCACCGCCTCCGCATGCTCAACCGGGACGGTATCCGCTTTGCGCAGCCGTCCGCGGTGGAGCTCGACGATGCGAGCTCGCTTGTGGAGAGTGGCCAGGCGGTGGGTGATCATGATGATTGTCTTCTGCCCGGCCAGGCCCTCGACGGCGGCGAGGAGGTTGGCTTCGGTTTCATGGTCGAGCGCGTTGGTGGCCTCGTCGAAGATCACGATGTCGGGTTCATGATAGAGCGCGCGGGCGATGCCGAGGCGCTGGCGCTGGCCGCCCGACAGGCGCGCCCCACGCTCGCCGACGCAGGTGGCGTAGCCGTCCGGCAGCTGCACGATGAAGTCGTGGATCTGCGCCAGCCTTGCCGCCCGCTCCACCGCCTGCCGGTCGATTGCCTCGGCCTCGATGCCGAAGGCGATGTTGCGCGCCACCGTGTCGTCGGCGAGGAAGATGTGTTGCGGCACGTAGCCGATATTGTTCTGCCAGGCCCGGACATTGGCCTCCGTGAGGGGCGTCCCGTCGATCAGGATGCGCCCCTCGTCGGGGCGCAGCAGGCCCAGCAGCAGATCGACCAGGGTGCTCTTGCCGACCCCACTCGGACCGACGATGCCGGTCACGCTGCCGGCGGCGATGGTCAGACTGAGATCGCATATGGCCGCGGGCCTGGCGCCATCATAACGGAAGCTGACATGTTCAAGCTCGATCGACCGGCGCAGGCACAGGCGCTCCTCGCCACGCGTACCGATCCCGTGCCGTCCCCCGCCTCCAGGGGCCTGCCGCAGTTCCTCTGCGATCGCGCCCACCGCAGGCGCGGCAAAGCGCAGCAGCGCCACCGAGGAATAGACCTTGTGGAACGCCGGCAGCAGCCGGAACCCCGCAAAGGCATATAGCCCTATCACAGGCAGTGCGCTGCCGATGCTGCCGCTTCTCATCAGGATGTAGACCGAGATCAGGCAGACGGCCGCGAAACCTACCGCTTCGGCCAGGAACTTCGGCAGCTGCGAGACGACCTCGCCGGCTGCGCTGTGAAGAGAGAATCGTCTGGACGGGCTCTCGAAGGCGGCAAGATAGGCGCTCGACTTCCCGAGCACCTTCAGTTCCTTGATCCCGCCGAGAACCTCGGACATCGCCTGATATCTTTCGCGATTTGCCTGAAGGCGACCTTCGCCGCTGCGTCCAAGGAACCCGCTCACGCTGACGTAGACGACGGAATAAAGTGCAGCCACCGCAGAAAGTACGCTCAAGGTAACAATGGGATCTATCGCCAGCAACAGAGCGAATATGGCTGCCACCAGACTGAGGCTCGCCGCCAAGGCCAAAGCTGGAGCGACGCCGCACCGTATGACCTCGTCGACCTCTGACACCACCGTCTTGGACATTTCCGATGTATTCCGGTCGAGGAAGAACCGATAAGGCTGCGACAGGTAATGCGACACCAGTTCGACGCCAATCTGATGTCGCCGTGTGTTTATGAACTTGAGCTCTACATAGAGCACCACCGCTCGCAGGGCGGAGACCAAGAGGAGGATGACGAGCGTGAAGATGGCGAGCGCAAGCAGGAAGCTCCAACTGTCGACAAACCCGAGCTCGTCGTAGGCGGCCCTGAGGTAGGCATTGCTATGGACGACGTCGGGGTTAGCGAGCACGGCCAGAAACGGCGCCACCGAAGCTACTCCCGCCGCCTCGACAGCGGCCGTGGCCGCCAGCAAGATGATCAGCAGGCCTCCGCGGACGAGGTCAGACGGAGTGAGGATTGCGATCAGCGCGCGGAGAGTCTTGTTGAGCATATTCCTGTGCTTTCGCGTGTTCAACAGTACGCTTGGCGGTCCGACTGGACGGGCGAGCTAGTCCGGAGCATTCTTGGAGAAGCCGCCCGTACGAAACAGAAGCACCCTCATGAACCTCGAAGCTTGGCGAGTTCGACACCCGCTGCCTAGCGCCGTTACATGTGGTGCGTGGCTGTGTATGCGGATGATGCGAGTCCCCGCTGTGTAAGCAGCTTGCCGGGATCAAGTGATTAGGTTGCGGACCAGCACGAGCCTGGTTAGCCGTCGAAAGTCCTAGCGGCCAGGGGCGACAGAGTACACAGCGCCCACCGCGGCAGCTTGAGGAGCCTCGCGCACTGCCAGCACCGCCTCCGCATGCTCAACCGGGACGGTATCCGCTTTGCGCAGCCGTCCGCGGTGGAGCTCGACGATGCGAGCTCGCTTGTGGAGAGTGGCCAGGCGGTGGGTGATCATGATGATTGTCTTCTGCCCGGCCAGGCCCTCGACGGCGGCGAGGAGGTTGGCTTCGGTTTCATGGTCGAGCGCGTTGGTGGCCTCGTCGAAGATCACGATGTCGGGTTCATGATAGAGCGCGCGGGCGATGCCGAGGCGCTGGCGCTGGCCGCCCGACAGGCGCGCCCCACGCTCGCCGACGCAGGTGGCGTAGCCGTCCGGCAGCTGCACGATGAAGTCGTGGATCTGCGCCAGCCTTGCCGCCCGCTCCACCGCCTGCCGGTCGATTGCCTCGGCCTCGATGCCGAAGGCGATGTTGCGCGCCACCGTGTCGTCGGCGAGGAAGATGTGTTGCGGCACGTAGCCGATATTGTTCTGCCAGGCCCGGACATTGGCCTCCGTGAGGGGCGTCCCGTCGATCAGGATGCGCCCCTCGTCGGGGCGCAGCAGGCCCAGCAGCAGATCGACCAGGGTGCTCTTGCCGACCCCACTCGGACCGACGATGCCGGTCACGCTGCCGGCGGCGATGGTCAGACTGAGATCGCATATGGCCGCGGGCCTGGCGCCATCATAACGGAAGCTGACATGTTCAAGCTCGATCGACCGGCGCAGGCACAGGCGCTCCTCGCCACGCGTACCGATCCCGTGCCGTCCCCCGCCTCCAGGGGCCTGCCGCAGTTCCTCTGCGATCGCGCCCACCGCAGGCGCGGCAAAGCGCAGCAGCGCCACCGAGGAATAGACCTTGTGGAACGCCGGCAGCAGCCGGAACCCCGCAAAGGCATATAGCCCTATCACAGGCAGTGCGCTCGCAAGGTGCTCCTGCTGCACCACCAAGTAGATGGAAATCAGGAGAATTGAGGCGAACCCAACAGCCTCGATCACGTATTTTGGCGTTTCCGCCAACACGCCGCTCAGGGTCCGATAAGCACAATACCGCTTCGATGGGCGAGAGTAAGCCGCCAGGAACGTCCCCTCCCGTCCTAGCACCTTCAGTTCCTTGATCCCGCCCAACACGTCCGTCGAAGCCTTGAAACGCTCTCCATTGGCTTTCAGCCGCTCACGACCGATGCGTCCCAGCACCTCGCGCGTGAAGACATAAATCAGCGCGAACATACCGCCCGCACTCGCCGTGAGCAGCAGCGCCAGAAGCGGGTCTATGGCCAACAGAAACAATACAACCGCCAGGGCCATCAGGCCCTGCGCGACCAATACTAAGGCAGGTACGACGGCATTCTCAACAAGCTCATCGACCTCGACCAGTATTGTTTTTGTCAGTTCGGCCACATTCTTGTCTAGAAAATACCGGTAGTCGCGATCCAGGCTGGCGTTCAGAAGTCGTGTCGCGATTCGGTGGCGGTGCTCATTTGCATATAGAAACTTTACATAGTGTAGGACAGCTCTGAATACGGAAATCAAGCATATAAAAACAAGCGTCCCTATGGCAAAGAATATGATAAAGGAATTATAAGAACTGAATCCTAGATCGACAAATAGTTTATTAATGATTTTGTTTGTCGTAATTATTTGGGGATCGCCCAATATCAGCAGCAGGGGAGCGATGGAAGCGACGCCAGCCACCTCCACGGCTGCCAGAACGGCCAACAGACCGACCAGCCGCGCCGCTCGGATGCGTTCTGACGGCTCCAGTAGCCCGGTGATGTCTCGAAGTGTGTGGGCGATGCTCATGTATCGGCCTTGTGCCGCGTGATGGAGATGCCGCCGGCCTGATTCAGCGTTGTTCGCTCGACAGGGGCGGTCGCGGCGCGTAGCAGCACGTCGCGGAGAATTTCCGCCAGGCAGCTTTCGCACCGATCGAACTGGAACCTCGCCAGGAAACGCGCACGGGCCGCCCGCCCGAGCCGTTGGCGCAAATCCGGGTTGCGCGCGAGCTTCTCCAGCGCGTCGGCCAACGCACCGGCATCGCGGGCCGCGACCATGTACCCGCTCGAGCCCTCATCCACGATCTCCGGAATCGCCGCTTCGCCGGTCGTCACGAGCGGCAGGCTGTATGCCATCGCTTCGAGGAGGACACCGGGAAAGACTTCCTGAGGATAAAAGGTCGGGAACGCGAAGATATCGGCATCCAGCATGAACTCTGCTTTTCGGGCTCCGTAAGCGGGGCCGACGTAGCGCACTTCCTCCGACAGGCCGAGAGCGTCGATCCGCTCCCGAAACACTTGCAAGGCGATGTCGCCCGGTTCTCCGACGAAGGTGGCCCGGAAAGGCACACCCCGGCGTTTCAGTATTTCGAGCGCACTCAGCAACACCAGCGGACCTTTGGTCTCAAACAGGTGAGACAGGAACAGTATGTGTGGGATTCGGCGAGCCGGGCGGTCAGGTAGCCGGATTTCCCGACAAGGGTCGGGGAGCGCATCCGGAAGATAGTAGACCTGCTCGTCCCGCACGAACTCCGATACGTCGTCGAAGACGTGGGGGGACAGCAGTATCACCCAGGCCTTGGAGAAGGCCCAACGGCACAGGGCCCGGTGGAGGGCGCTTCGCTCGGCAGTGCGGCGGATGCCGCGGCAGCGCATCTGCAGAATATGCGGAAAGCCGAGCCCCTTGACCAGGCCGAGCAGCACGATGCCTCCCAGAAACGCGTACCCCGTCGACGGCAACGTGTAGAGGACGACGCCGGGGGGGCGGAAGGCGAGAGCAAACAGCAGGCGTACAACATGACCGGAAAGTCGAATGATCTTGCTTAGTGCGAACCTGTTTGTATCGTCGATGGACCGCGCAAGTTGAACAGGCAGTACGTTCAGGTCGAACTCGTCGCGGATTCGCCGGGAGGAGGCAAGCCGCTGGTTGGTAATGGCCGCGCCATGTGCTGGCGGTGGTAGCTGCACCATCATTAGGACGGCATGTTTCGGCATGATCTCCTGCTCCTTCCGGCAACGTTTTGCTGACGCGGCCTGGTCGCTCCGGTTCATTCTGCAGCGGCTATTTCGCCCAAGGCAGTCGCATGGCGGCTGGCGGGCCTTGACTTCCGGAGGTAGGCGAGATTCGCAGCGCCCCGTAGCGACTGCAGATAACCAATCGTGAAGGCGACGCCGATCACATAGAGCGGACTCTGCAGCGCCACGTTCGAGAAGACGCAGATGAAGAGGGTGAAGAACGCCACCGCCGCATGCGCCCGCACGCGTACGGGCATTTTGGAGCTCGGATAACAGCCAATGATAACGGCGCTCCAAAGCACGAGCCCGACCATTCCCAAACGAAGGATGATGTCGAAAAAAGCATTGTGGGTGCCGATCAGCAGGAAGGATGTGTCCTCCTCCGGCAAGAAGAAGAGGCGGCCAATGACCATGGTATATTCATTCCGCAGCGCCTCGGTGCCGAAGCCGACGCCGATCCCCCAGGTCTCTGCCAGCGCCTCCAAGGCATCCCCCCAGAATGTGACGCGCCATCCGGTGTTAGGATCTAAAACAAACAAGCTGATCGGGTCGAGTATTCCGAAGATCGCCAAACCCACCAAACCTAGCATAAGGATGTTGGCCAGCGTTCGTTCCAAATGCAAACCGATCATGCAAAGAAAAGAAGCAGCCATGGCCACGAAATAGGCCAGGACGTTCTGAAGTCTGAACTCTATCGTAGCGGATAGGATAAATACGAGCATCAAAAGAAAGCCGCCCACGATTGGATTCATTCGAACCATGGCGAGGTAGGTTATTCCCACCAGAGCGATCATCACATCGTTCTGCAAGGTGACAAAGGCCTTCGGCGGGTCCAGAGGCGTCTCCATGTCGCCAAAGACGTACAAGCGCGCGGGAATGCTGACAATGAACACCAGAATGATGGTGCCGACGAGGATCGCGTCACGGTGCCGATCGATGCCCTTGTCTTCCCACCACTTTTGCGATGCGGCTATGACGGGAAGCAGAAGGAACACAAAGGAGGACTGCTGGACGATGATGCCGGCTTGGTGATATCGGGTCCAGCCATCGGGAAGAAGTTCCAGATAGGACAGGCCGACGTAAAGTAGCCCCCAGCATGTAAGAAGCAGAGCGGGAATGTTCTGCGGCGATAGGAGAGTCCGTCCGGCGTAGGCAAGCGAAAGTAGAAGGATGAAGGCAAGAAGAGGTGCACCGAGCGCCTTCAGTCCCGCACCGCCCAGCAGGCAGATGGCGAGAAGCAATATGGTGAACGCCCAGCTCCCGGCTGCGGGACGCTGCCGCCGCGGATGGAGAAGAGCAGTTGGTCCCGTCAGCCATCTTCCGTGCCAGTCGCGTTCATTCGTCGTCGAAGACATTAAGCGTCAGCCCTGCCGAATACATCTGTGCGACGGTCGGAACCAGAAGTCACTCAGCCGTCGTGGCGATCTCCACGCCGACGGGCGCCGAGCGCGCACCCGAGCCTCCCTCTGCGGCAAGGTGGGGGCCTCGTAGAAGCGCTTCAGCCCCTGACGCAGCCCGGTGCGGGCCCGCCAGCCCAGGGCTGCCATCCTGCCGACATCGACGAGCTTGCGCGGCGCCCCGTCCGGTTTTGAAGAGTCGAAGCAGATGCGGCCCTTGAACCCGACGGTCTGTGCCACCGCTTCGGCAAAATCCGCGATTGTTATGTCCTCACCGGTGCCAACGTTGATCGGCAGGTCGTCCGAGTACCTCTTCATCAGGAAAACACATGCATCCGCCAAGTCGTCGAGGTAGAGGAACTCGCGCTTCGCCGCGCCGGTCCCCCACACCGTCACCGAGGTCCTTCCTTCCACCTTTGCCTCATGGAAACGCCGAACAAGCGCGGCCGGAACATGCGAGTGCAGGGGATGGAAATTATCTCCGGGGCCGTAGAGGTTGGCGGGCTGAACGGAGATGAAATCCGCGCGGTACTGTCGGCGGAAGGCCTGTGCCATCTTGATTCCGGCAATCTTGGCGAGTACGTACCATTCGTTCGTCGGCTCGAGCGGGCCCGACAGAAGTGCCTCCTCCGGGATGGGCTGTGGTGCCATCCTGGGATAGATGCAGCTTGAACCGAGAAACAGGAGCTTCTCAACACTCTGAACGCGGGCCGCCTCCATGACGTTCGCCGCGATAATCAGATTGTCATAGAGGAAGGTCGCCGGAAAGGAAGCGTTGGCAAGAATCCCGCCCACGCGGGCCGCCGCGAGGAAGATAACGTGCGGGCGCATCTGCTCCAGCATTGCTCTACATCCTGTTGGCGACGCAGGTCCACCCTCTGGGTGCCGGTCGATACGAGGTGACAGCCCTCCTGCCTAAGGCATTGCGTCAGTGCTTGGCCCACCATACCTCGATGACCGGCGACCCAAACCCGCTTGCCGTCGAGAGAAAAGATTTCCCGTCCCATGAATGTCCCTCCGGTAAGGGTGCCCTATCAAGCGGTTGAGCGGTTGTATGTGCTTGGTCGTATCGCTTCCGGGCGACAGCTCGTGGCCTGAACCTCGATCGGTTCAAGCGGTAGCCGGACCGGATGGTACAACGTGCGCCGTATCGTCTGGGACATGCGTCAATTCCCCGGTCCGTCAGATCGAACTGGTAGCTTTCCAAGATGCCGCCTCTTGAGATGATGACATCTTGCTCGGCATGGCTAGGGCACTGCCTCGGGCGCTCTGCGCAAGACCGACCGGGCCTTGTGCTGCCGCCTGAGACCACCTTGTCGTGATAACCGCCATGTCCGTCTGTGCCGTTCGCCGCTACCAGATCGCCGCGCGAGCGTTCTGCCAATGCGGCTCCATCGGGATCGCCTTCAGATCCCCAAGCACCATTTCCTCAACCAGGGAATCGAAGCTCGTCTCATGCTGCCACCCCAGGCGCACCCGAGCCTTGCTCGGGTCGCCGACCAAGAGTTCGACCTCGGTCGGCCGGAAATACCGGTTGTCAATCTCTACCAGGATTCGACCCGAACGCGCATCCCGACCCTTCTCTTCCAACCCCTTTCCATGCCACTCGATTTGCATCTCCACGCAGGAAAATGCCTTCTCAACGAACTCGCGCACCGTCCGAACCTCGCCCGTGGCAAGCACGAAATCGTCCGGTTCCGGGTGCTGGACGATCATCCACATGCCTCGGACGTAGTCGCGCGCGTGGCCCCAATCACGCCCTGCATCGAGGTTACCTAGGTAGAGCCTGTCCTGCAGCCCATGATGAATAGCCGCAACAGCTCGGGTCACCTTGCGAGTCACGAACGTCTCGCCGCGGATGGGGCTCTCGTGATTGAAAAGGATGCCGTTTGAAGCATGAATGCCATACGCTTGGCGGTAGTTTACGGTGATCCAATATGCATACAGCTTCGCTGCCGCGTATGGGCTCCTGGGATAAAACGGGGTGGTCTCGCGCTGCGGGACTTCTTGTACTAGGCCGTAAAGTTCGGACGTGGATGCTTGGTAGAAGCGCGTCTTTTCAGTAAGCCCCAGCAGTCGGATCGCCTCCAGCAAGCGGAGCGTCCCCAAGCCATCCGTATTGGCGGTGTATTCCGGTGTCTCGAAACTTACCTGCACGTGGCTTTGCGCAGCGAGATTGTATATCTCGTCGGGTTGAACCTCCGAAACGACGCGGATGAGGTTGGTAGAGTCGCTCACGTCGCCATAGTGCAGGATGAGTTTGGGGTTGTCCTCGTGGGGATCCTGGTACAGATGCTCAATGCGGCCGGTATTGAAAGACGATGAGCGCCGCTTTATGCCGTGGACCAGATATCCTTGGCCGATCAAAAACTTAGCAAGGTACGCGCCATCCTGTCCGGTCACCCCGGTTATCAGAGCGGTTTTTTGTCGTGTCATGTTTGTTCCCATGCTTGTGCGACTGCGGTGCAATCGCATGGAGCAGGAATTCGCCCACGCTACCGCAGTCTGGGTGAAATCAAACCCAGTGAACCGGCTCGACGGTGCTGCGACGCCTAGGCCGGCAGCACGCTCCTCCGATGCGTCTTCACCTCGACGCATCGACCCATGATCTCGAGCAGGATGCGAACAGACTGGGTACCGTCCAGCCGATCTAACCTGCCAAGTTGTTCTGCAAATGGCCCCGACACTAGACGCACGACCTGACCAGGCCGAAGCAGATTGTCGAGATGTATTACGCCGTGCCTGTCAGTCGCCTCGATGAGCGCTTCAACAACACCTTCAGGAACCTGCGCTGGCATTTCTCCGAACCGAACAAGGTGGGCCACGCCATATGTTCCATCGATGCTGAGCCAGCGGTCCCGGCGCAGATCGAGTCTCACGAACAGGTAGCACGGGAACAGCGGCCCCATTACGACTTTCATCTGGCGGGCGTGTCGTATGGTTCTTTGCAACCTTGGCAGGAACGTGGAGAACGACTGATTCCCAAGTTCGCGTTCCGCCCTTGCCTCTTGATTGGGAAGGCAGAAGACGGCGAACCAGCGTGCCGTTCTCGACTCGGCGGCCGCAGTAGTGCCTTCTGGTGCCTGGCTGCAACCGGCCCGCATCGGATTATGTCGGGCCGCGTCCATGCCCAGCCGGGACGTCAAAGGAACAGATGATTCCGACACGTGCCCCACCATAGTTCAATGAGCCTTTCTGTCAGTAAGTATTTTCACTGCAGTTCGGCATATAAGATAGATATCAAGCCAAATGCTCCAGTTATTAATGTACCATAAATCATGATTAACGCGTGCGGCCATCGCGTTCAATTCTCGTGTTTCGCCACGAAAACCATTTATCTGCGCCCATCCCGTGAGCCCGGGCTTTACATTCTGACGACGCGCGTAAAAAGCAATAAGTGCGGAGTAATATTCGTCATGCGCGACTGCATGCGGACGAGGTCCTACAATCGACATCTCGCCCCTTAACACGTTCAACAGTTGCGGTAACTCGTCTGTGCTCGTGCGCCTTAGCAGCGACCCGAAGGGCGTAACGCGCGGATCGTCAGCCGTGGCCTGCGCGATCGTCGGGCCGTCTTCGCATACCCGCATCGTACGGAATTTGTAGATCTGGAAACGCCTGCCACAGAGGCCCTGGCGCTCCTGGCGAAAGATAACCGGGCTGCCGGACGTAGCGCGGATGGCGATGCTGACGGCGATCAGCAAAGGCGCCAGCAAGACGAGTCCCGCGAGCGCGATGCTCACGTCGAGGGATCGCTTCATTGCGCGTTCGGCCCACGACAGCGGGGCCCGCTGGAGCTCGAAGCCCTTGAAGGGGCCGAAACGTAGCGCCGATGTCTGCAGCAGCCGTTCCATTGCTGCATCCGCAAACAGAAACACGGGCAGCGGAAGGCGTCCCAGTGCGGTCGCTAGGTTGCGGAGCTGCCTGCGCTTGTCCCAAGGGAAAAACAGGTAAATCTCGTCAAACGGTACCCTTTGGAGGGCGTCACGGAGCTCCCGCACTAGGTCCTCACACATTCTAGCGAACGCCCGACCGGTCACCTTGTCCGCCGGAAGGATCGACACGCCAACAATCTGTATGCCGCGGTTCTGCGCTTCGCTGAGCACTTCGGCTGATGCTTGGTCTCCAAAGCAGATGAGGTGGGCTCTCCGAATCGCAATGGCACCGCGTCCAAGCCAGACGCGCAAGGCCTTCACCGTCCCCACCCGGACAAGCACAATCGCTGCCGCACCGACTGCAAACGAGGTGATTAGCAGCTCGTGCGACAGCTCACCTATCGTTTCGACCAGGAGGCCGATCCAGGCAAACACGAAGGCCACCATGAGCCAGCTCAATAGCGCGTTTCGGGCGCTGGCCATCGGCTCAAGATATAACCCGGTTGTGTATGCGCCAGAAAGGCTCTCGAAAACCACAAAGAACGTTGCAGCAAGGGAGGTCACCATCAGGACGTGGGGGTCGCGCAAATCGTAAAGGATATGCGGCTGATAAAAAAGAATGACCGCATGCACACTCAGCCCAACAATAACGAAATCAGCGACCATGCAGACCCCCACTAGAAGGGCTTGCGGAAAATGAAATGCGGCCCGCCCATAAACTACCGACTTCTTGGGAATGGTTTGGATAATCTCTGTCATCCGACGCAATTCCAATGATAAGCCCGTGCCTGCGCGAGCGGATATCCGCTTCTTAAAGATTTCTTTGGTCGATCTTGGAATAAACAAGGTCTTTTGTACGTACGGCCGAACAAACTGACTCACATGGCGTCAAGCTATTAAAAAAATAACATCTTAATTTCCCGAACGTAAAAAACGTATTACATTTCATGGTTATTGTTGGTTAACATTGTCTGCTTGTCAATTGATTCGTTCGCAGCCGAATTGCGTATACGTCTACTACTTACGGAGAAGGTTCGCCGCTGGAAACGCTGAATGCGGTGGTTCCGTGGGAGGGTATTCCGCATGCCGCTGGCGAAGGCGCTGAAGCAGCCGGATGCACTTAATTTGAGAATCCACCGCCCAAGATTCTTACGTTTAAATGCCAACCCTTAGCAAAACCGGCGCATTCTTACGTTCAACTGCCAAGCGACAGCGGGAGTGGCATACGCTGCGGGCATGGTGCAGAAATTGCTCACATCATGCCGAGGTAAAATCGGCCGCACTCATCCGCAGGTATGGCAAAGGCGCGCTGTTCGGCACGGTCGAGAGGGCGCTGCTCTGTACGAGTTGCGACAGGGGCGGGCCGGTTCGGCTGGAGATTCACAGGCTGCCGAGGAAGCTGGAAAGATGCAGGACTTGATCGATTTCTACAAACCAACTCGGCCCTGGTGCTAGCCAACCCAGGCCCCTTTGCTTCGTTCGCGGTCCTTTTTGGAGGCGGAGGCTTCCTGGTCGGGCGCTACTTTTTGACGGAGCGCATCGCCAATCTCGAAAGCCGCATCGCCAGGCGGGATGACGAGATCGTCGACCTCAAAGTGCGACAGACGGCCAAGAAGCTGGAACTGCCAATGGTTCCTATCGCTCGTACCATGGCCGTCGACGAATACGACAGGCCGGCGCCTTTCAGTGGGAGGTTGCCTGAAAGGCGCCGGCCCGGACGAGCCATCAGGTCCGCCGCGCCTTAGCGATAGTTGAGTCGCAGCTTCGCCGTGCACAGCGCGATCGCGGAAGTTTGCATTTACGCGCTTCCGTCCGTTTCACTCTCCTCATCGATTTCGCGCACGGGCAAATAGGCGTTCGTTTCCAGCCATTCCCGCAGCACGATCTGAATGAGGTCCGCCCGGCCGATTTTCATTTCGGCAGCAATGGAGTTGAGAGCGTCCTCGGTTGCTGGCTCCAGCGGCAACGCCGGCGACGTTCCTATAGCATCAATGCGGCGCGACGCAGAATGATCTGCAAATCCGCACGCGAAATGTCTGCGATGCGACCAGCAGCGCTTTCAAGCTCTTCGGCAATGGATTGGCGTGTCATCGCATTAGTCCGCTTGCCTGAGCGGGGTGTTCTTAGGCACTCACCCGCTTGGCTGGTGCCTTCTTGGTTGGCGCCTTCTTGTTGGTGGGCATTTTTGCACTCACCTTACGACCCAACCCACTAGCTTTTGCTAGCTCCGATCGCTGTGCTACGTAGCTTGGTGCTACCATAGGATAGTCCCGCGCCAACCCCCACTTGGCTCGATACTCGTCAGGCGTCATCCCAAGCAAGCCCAAGTGCCGTTTCATCGACTTGAACTTGCGCCCGTCTTCTAAAGAAATGATGTGGTCGGGAAACACAGATTATTTGGGATTGACCGCCGGGGTCTGTTTTGGCTGCTCAACCACAGATGGCTTGACTAAGCTAACGAGAGCAGAGTTCACCGAAGAAATAAGATCGGGCAGGTCTGCTACTGGCACTGCGTTATTTTGGACAAACGCCGCAACAATATCCGCGGTCAATTCCATCAATTCTGCATTCTGGCGATTGTTCTCTTCGGTCATTCATCAAACTCCTATTGCTATTCCGCTTTCGTATGGGGGAAAGTCGGATTGCGCAAGAAGCAGGTCCACAGAACGAAATACTCGGGATCATTGGCCGGCCGCTGCGCAGGTCCTCCGGAAGCCAGGCTGCCGGGGTTTTTTCCTTTTTTGTCCGAAATCGGCGTGTAGCATCGGATCGTTCCGACGCTCCTTCGCGTTGGGTAAACCGACAGGAGGAACGACCATGTCAGAGGACAAACACGAACGCATCCGGCGCCGCGCATATGAGATCTGGCTGCCGCAGCTGAATTCGTGGCGATCTCTAAAACAGACCTCGTTCTGCTGGGAAATACAAGTGCTGACGTCGCGGCGGTCATTCCTGCAGCTCTTTGGCGCCGTGTCGCTGGCGGCATTCGGTCTGGCGAGTTATGTCATCGCGATTGAGCCTCGGTTTCGACTGCGTGTCACTCACTACAAGCTCCTTCCGCCGCGCTGGCCGACCACTGCCAAGCCCCTGCGCATCGTCGTGGTCGCTGACATCCACGCCTGCGAGCCTTGGATGCCGGCTTCCAGGATCGACGAGATCGTTGGTGTTTCGAATAGCCTGCAGCCCGACATCATCCTTCTCCTTGGCGACTATGTGATGGGTGTGTCGCCGCGCTATGCCACCGGGATCGTGCCCGACACTGTTTGGGGCAATTCACTTTCGAAACTTTCTGCGCCACTCGGCTGCCACGCCATTCTCGGCAACCACGACTGGTGGCACGGTGTCGACAGCGTCCGCGCAGCCCTCGTCGACAATGGCATTCCGGTCCTCGAGAACACCGCCACGCTTATCCGGCAGCTGGATGGCCCAGCATTCTGGCTTGCGGGTCGTGGCGACCAGTGGGCCATGCAGTTTTCTCGCGGCGTTTACAAGGGCGTCGACGATCTGCCTGGAACATTGGCCCCAATACCCGACGACGGCAATCCGATATTGCTCCTTGCGCATGAACCGGACATCTTCATTACTGTCCCTGACCGTGTCAGCCTGACGTTATGCGGCCATACACATGGTGGACAGGTGCGCTTGCCGTTCATCGGCCCCCCATCAGCAATTCAGCCTACGGACAGCGCTTCGCCTATGGGCATGTCGTCGAGGGTGGGCGGCACATGATCGTATCCGGGGGTTTGGGCGTATCGTGGCTGCCGGTGCGCTTCGGCGTGTCGCCGGAGATCATGGTCGTCGATATCGGCCCGAAAACGTTCTCTCTTCCTGTCGACGGATGACATCTGCCGTTCCAGAGAGACCTGCCGTTCGCGGTTGACCGTTCCGTGTGAGGGTATCGATCGTCGTGTACATGCGGTCGGGGTTTGGCCGAGTTCCCATCGCCTACAAGGCGAACGCGGCACAGTCCATCATCCTTTTCGGAGGCCGGCTGATAGCTCTCGATTTCCACCAGAATGCCTTTGAGAAGCCTAGCCAAGCGTCCGAAACACCTTTCTTCGACATTCTCGGGACGGCCATGCTTGGACGAGCCCTCCTTTCGGCCATCGGCGGGCATACTCCTATTGGAGGAGGCGGCGCGACCCAGCGTGTTAGGACTACTCCAATTGCTGAAGGGGCCTGCGTCGGGCAGCGTGCTAGAACTGTTGCGAATAGCGGATCGAAGAACCGGTACTTTGGGTATAGTCGACCAGGCCAGCCGAACACATTCCTTTTCGGAAACAGTGCTCTCATCAAAGCCACTGGCTTTCGGGAATGCGAGGCGCGCTGGTGGTTCGGCCATCCAGACACGGAGAAGTGCCCGAACTCAACCTTTGTCTCGCCGGAGCGGCGTAGCGAGATGTTCGAGGCTCTCGCTCGCCGTGCTGCGCCGGAGCCAGAGGTCGGAGCCTACAACCAGACATTCTGAGAGGAACTGGACCATGTCGGAGCGGATCGTCAGTTTTGTGATGAGCGGGGGCGTCGGGTCACGGCTATGGCCGCTGTCGCGCGAGGACAATCCCAAGCAATTCCACGACCTTTCGGGCGACGGCTCCATGCTCGCCAAAACTGTCCGACGCCTCAAGGCGCGGTCGGACGGCGAGACGCCGATCTATCTGATAGCCTCCGAACGGCATGCCGACCGCGTTATCTCGGACATCGGTCCGCTCGGCCTTAACGGTGGCAGCCCGATTTTCGAACCCGTCGGCCGCAATACCGCCGCTGCGGTGGCCATAGCCACCTTGCACACGATCTCCGAATATGGCGGGGACGCGCTTGTGCTCGTGGTCCCCTCCGACCATCAGATATCGACCGAAACGCAATTCTGGGAAACCGTCGAGGCGGGCATGCCTGCCGCCGAATCAGGCAGCATTGTCGTGCTCGGCATCAAGCCGACGCATCCCGAAACCGGGTACGGTTACATCGAGGTTGCGGCAACTGGTGACGGAGTGGCCGCCGTTTCGCACTTTGTCGAAAAGCCCAATGCCGAGACGGCTCGCAAATATGTGGCTTCGGGAAGATTCTACTGGAACGCCGGCATCTTCCTGTTTCGTGCCGACACGATGCGGAAGGCATTTCTCCAGTTCCGGCCAGACATCTGGGACACCGCGGAACGGGCCTATAAGGCTGCACGGACCGACGTCTTGGGCATCTACCTGCCCCAGGGCTTCTATTCGGCTGTCCCGTCGACGTCGATCGACTACGCAGTCATGGAGCATGCACGCGGTATTGCGATGGTTACGGCTTCCTTCCGCTGGAACGACCTTGGATCGTGGCAATCGCTGCTGGAAGCCAGCCCGACGGACCGCGACGGCAATGTCGTAATGGGCGACGTTGTCGCCATGAATTGCGGCAACTCCTATCTCAGAAGCCAGGGCAGACTGCTGACAGTCATTGGGATGAAGCATGTGGCGGTGGTGACGACACCGGACGCGGTATTCGTCGCTCCTGTCAGCCACAGCCAGAACGTGAAGAAAGTCGTCGAACAACTCGAGAAGAGCGGACGCCTTGAAACGAAGTTCACGGGGTCGGACGACCGGGTTATCATCAGCGGGTCATGGCGCAAGCGCGTCGAGCACTGGCTCTTCAACGAAACCCTGCCGCTGTGGTCCACTGCAGGTGTCGACGATGCGTATGGCGGCTTCCACGAGGCGCTCGGTTTCGATGCAAGGCCGTTGGGCAAACCCAAGCGCATGCGGACGATGGCTCGCCAGATTTACGCCTTCGCGGTGGCCAAAGAACGCGGCTGGGCTGGACCGGCCGACAAGCTCATCGACCACGGCATCGAGTTCATCGCCAGACACGGCCGCACCGATCGCGGTGGCTGGGTGCGCACCCTCAATTGCGACGGCAGCGTGGCTGACCCGACGGAGGACGCCTACGACCATTCCTGCGTGCTCCTGGCGCTTGCCCATGCTCACCGATGCGGCCATCAGGATGCCATGCAGCTGGCACAAGAGACGTTCCATTTCATCGACACCCATCTCGAGGACGTCAGCTTGAACGGCTTCCTCGAGACCCCCGGCTGGAAGGGGGTGCGGTTCTCGAACCCGCACATGCACATGCTGGAATCCTTCCTTGCCTGGCATGGCGTCACCGGCGAGCGTGCATATCTCCGTCGGGCGGCACGCGTCGTCGATCTCTTCCGGTGCCATTTCTTCGACCAGGAGAGTTGGACGCTTGGGGAACATTTCGACGTCGATTGGCTACCGTTGCCGGGAGACGAGGGACAGTGGACCGAACCAGGGCACCATTTCGAATGGGCTTCGCTCCTTGTCGAGTTCGCGCGGGCAAGCGGGCAGAAAGACTTGGCAGCCTACGCCAGGAAGCTCTATTCGTCGGCGATCGCCAGCGGATTGAACCGGGCCACGGGCCTGGCTTATGCAGCCGTGTCGCGGCAGGGAATTCCCTTCGACCGGCTCTCCCGCAGCTGGCCGCAATGCGAAGCCGTCAAGGCCGCCGTCGCCCTGGACGGCATCGGCGGGCCTGATCTGAAACCTGAGATCGAAGCTCGTGTCGCCCGCCTCTTCAAATGGCACATCGATCCCGCACCGCTTGGGTTGTGGATCGACAGGATTGACGAGCGCGGAAGGTCACTGGCAACGGAGGTCCCCGCGAGCATTTTCTACCACCTCGTGACGGCCTTGATGCAGTATTTGGACAAGACCGGAGGGCAGGTCGAACCTTTCCCGCTGCCAGCTTTGGATACGAGCAAGAGCGTTGCGATGCAGGGTTACGGCTGACCCAACTGTCCGCGTAGCTCCGTGTTGGTCAAACGATCAATAACGAAACTAGGACAAGATAGGGAGGAATACCCCATGAAAGTGACAATCCTGGGAAACTATCCGCCCCATGCCTATAAGGGATTGATACAAGGCTCAGACCGAGAAGCTGCAATCAAGGCGATTTTGGAAAGCGTTGGTGGCAAGGTGTCCGGTATGATGTTTACTCGCGGCGCCTATGATATTGTCGTCAATGCTGAGGTTCCGGACCAGGCCGATGGGATGGACCTAGCACTGGCGGTGCGGGCAAGCGGCTGGGTAAACGACCTCGTTGTCCTCGAAGAACTCGACATGAAGGCGGTGCTTGCAGCTGCCAAAAGGCTGCCGGCGTTTACAAGCTCGCCGGCTGATGGGACTGGCTGTACATTGAAGGGAGCAGGGTTCCGATTGAACGCGCCGTGCTGCCAAGTCTCAAGGAAAGACAAGGCGGGGTCTCGGAAAGCCGAAGCAGGCGCCGCATTGGTTCTGCTTCGATACCGCGCCGACAGCGAACGCGCCCGGCTCAGGGGGTCAGAATCGGAGGTCATGCCGAGTATCGCGGTAGGGACGCCCATTACTGGGCGCCCCCCGCTCAGATCCGAGCGAGCCCGATTCGAGCACTCGGCTCCTACCTTGGGTGGCTGACGGCGAAGCGCGCATTGGGCCACGGGTGAAGGATGCGTGGTTTGGGGAGCCAGTCGTCGGTCAGCTTCGTCATGCGGGCCCAGGTGAAGCCGTCTCGTTGGCTGCGCCGCCGAAGCGTCCGCCGCCAGAGATCGGTCACATGGTGCCGGAACGCCGCGAGCGCCCCGCCATTCGTCGGGACCGCATAATAGGCGAAATGACCTGTCACGACCTGCCTCAGCCACTTCCCCTGTTCGGGGATGGGCCAATGCATCCGACGCCGCAGCTCCGCCTTGATGTCCTTGAGCTTCACCCGCATGCGGTCGCCTCGGGTCTTCCGCTTAAGCAGGAAGCGCCCCTTTCGCGATTTACCGCAGATGAAGGTAAAGCCCAGGAATGCGAAGGTCTCCGATTTGCCGAGCCCGCGCTGCTTGCGGTCGACCGCCGCGAAGCGGCCGAACTCAATCAGGCGGGTCTTTTCCGGATGCAGCGACAGCATGAACTCCTCAAGCCTCGCGCGCATCGCATCGAGGAAACGACGGGCGTCGCCCTCGCGCTCGAAGCCGACGATTACATCATCGGCATAGCGCACGATGATCATGTCGCCGGTGGCCTCGCGCCGTCGCCAGCGGTTGACCCACAGGTCGAAGACATAGTGCAGGTAAATATTGGCCAGAAGCGGCGAAATCACCGAGCCTTGACCCGTGCCCCTGTCATCTACCGTCACGATCCCGTCTTCGAGAATGCCCGCCTTCAGCCATTTCCGGATCAGGCGGATGATGCGCTTGTCGCTGATCCTGTGTTCCACGAAGCGAACGAGCCAATCCTGGCTGACGCTCCCGAAAAAGTTCTGGATATCGGCGTCTACAATCCAGTTCACCCTCCGCGTGTTGATCGCTACGCACAGTGCATCCAATGCATCGTGCGACCCTCTACCGGGCCGAAACCCGTATGAGAAGCCGCAGAAGTCGCCTTCATAGATGGCATTGAGCACCATGACGGTTGCCCCTTGGACGATTTTGTCTTCCAGAGCGGCAATCGCCAGCGGCCGCTGCTTTCCATCTGCCTTCGGTATAAACGTCCGGCGAGACGGTTGCGGGCGGTACGCTCCCCGATGAACCCGTTCGTGCAGGTCCCTGAGCCGAGGCTCAAGGTCTGTCTCGTAATCCTGCCACGTCATGCCATCCACCCCGGGAGCGGCCTTGCGCTTGAGCACGTAGAACGCCGTCCGCAGTGTATCGACATTGATGTGGTGGAAGAGCGCGGTGAACTTCTCCTTCTTCCTCAGCCTTGCGGCTTGCCGTACGCGATCCAGCGACTGGGACATGCGAGCCCGGCTCTGTGTCCGGTGCATGTGTTGCTGTTCCGCGTTCCCCTTGGTCCCCGGCCTTGGCTCCACCAGCTCCGCCGCCGGTTGTCCGGCTTTGTTCGTCGGCTTCGCAGCTACTATGCCGGAGTCAGACTTCTCTGGATCGTGCATCAACGGCTACGGCTCCTCGCCTTCCCGTTGCGGACCATCCCCCCGTACTCCTGGGGCGTATGGCCAATCCAGAGATCTCCCGGTTCCCGCACAAGGAGCTTCCGCACATGCCAGGGTCTCAGACCACGCCGGATCGAACAGGCGCTCGCGAAAACGCGCCCGTCCATTTCGCCTTCCGCTAAATTAACGGCGTCGGCATCCGGAACAAATTCCCTTTCGTGGCTCAATGGCTGGCCTATGCACTCCCCTACCGACGCTTCGCCGGCATCCTCGCGGATGTCTGCGCACGGCTCGGGGCCGATGTGGATCGCTATTCCTTCATCGCAGTGGACTTCCACCACCTACTCCTTGCCGGTCTCCCGGCGCACTAATTTTGGAATGTACACCCTAGAAGGTGCGCCCGACGGATCGGCGAGGTCCGGTTTTGTAGAGGTTTCTTGTCCAGGCGCTTCTTTATCTAATCGGAGCGCGACAAGGCAACCGAGATCACATTGTCAGTATCTGTTTCAGGTAGCTCGAACAGCATTGGCAAAAATTGGCCGCTCGGGCGGCGTTCTCATGATCACCGTTCCTAAGCGAGCTCGGACTTTACGACTTTCCAGGATACCTATGGTCCTGACGCAGCGGGTGGAGCTAGCCGTCACTTCCCTACACCCTGTGCGCCGCCACCAATCTCGCGTAGAAGGGCCCTGGCCGAACCCGGCACTGCGACGCGAGAACTCCATGCGAATAGTGTTGCCTGTCCTGTTGCTCGGCGCGGCCCTCGCCAGCCTGTCGCCCGCCCGGGCAGCGGCCGGCGATTGCGGCGATGCCGCCGCCCTGGTGCAGCAGGCCTATCCCACGGCCCGAAAGAGCGCCGACGGCGCCTCGTTCACGCTTGTACCCCATACGAGCATCGCCTCAACGCTCCCGGAGAGCGATGCGCCATTCGGCCTGGCCTGCAAGATCTGGCCGGCTCATGACGACCTGCTTTTGGTCGCGGTACCGCTGATCGACAGCGCTAACAGCGACCACCTGCATGTCGGCGACATCGAGCTACTGGTCGTCGATAGAAAGAGCCTGCGGGTGCGCCAGCGCCTGCTCCAGCCTGGACTGATGACCGATGATGCCATCGCGATCCGTAAGGTGGAATTCGACACCGGCCGCTATGCACTGGCCCCTGAGGTCACCGCCTTCGGCCTGCGCGTCGAAATGGCAAACCATTCGCAGGCTACTCCCTTCACTGAAACCGACCTGCGGCTCTATGCCGTCGCCAGCGATGCGCTGCGCTTGGTGCTCGACGGCCTCGTGGTTGCCGGCCATGGCGGCGAAGGCGATGCCAGTTGCGCCGGATCGTTTCATTCCAGCCAGGTCAGCCTGGCGATGAGCCCGGCGAGCCATCACGGCTATCATGACATCATTGCGGTCGAGCGGACGGACACCGACAATCCCTCCCCCGACAAGGATGGCGAGTGCCAGTCCCATCCCGGCAAGCCTGTGAAGCGGACCTACCGGCTGCGCTATGACGGCAGCCGCTATTCGGTTCCCGCGGCACTCAGGGTGATGGGGTTGTGACGCGGCCGCACACGTCCCTGCCTTGGTTCGTCAATGTGATCGATTCCAGTTGAATGGGTATCGACCATTAATTCTCTCGTGGTAGGAGGCGCTCAAGGGGGCTCTTCCCAAAGAAGCTGATGATTTGTGGTGGTCAAGATTCAAAAGCGGTTTTGCCGGAACGTGGGACGACAGACTGGACGGGCTATTCTCCGCAAAGGTCGACTACGCCGGGAAATCCATTCTCGATGTTGGCTGCAATATGGGTGTTGTCGCCTATGAGATATCCAAGCTGAAACCCAGCTCGATCCACGGGATCGACATTGCCAAGCCGCACCATGCGAAATCCGCTGTGAGGGTCGGGTAGCAACAACCGTTCAAGGTCGGTCCGACGTTGCAGGGCTGACGTGTTTTCATCGAGCCAAGACTGACTCTAGTACCGTGCCGGGAATGAGCTATAGTTCAGATACTGTGACGGCCGGGGGCTTGCACAATGGCTGGACTGGGTGAACAGATTGCGCGTCAGCAGCGCACCATGGGACCGCTCCTGGTGACGGCAGTGGTCATCGGCCTTGTCGGTCTGCCCGTCGCAGCCTGGCTCGACCTCCGAGACCTATCGGAACGGATGCTGCGCGGGCAAGCCAGCGAAATCAGCCGGATCATCGACGAAATGCGCGGATTCTACGGCAGCGACGTCGTGGGACGCGTGCTGCAAGCTAACGGCGCCGTGACCGCGACGCACAACTATCGGGACGTGCCAGGTGCGATCCCTATTCCAGCAACCCTCTCGATCGAACTCGGCAAGCGCATCAGCGCTCATGACGGGTCGGTCAAATATCGGTTCGTCTCGGATCTGCCTTTCAAAGGTCGCGCGCCCCACCAGCTCGATGTTTTCGAGCGGAATGCAATCTTGGCTTTGCGCGCCAACCCGAAGGAGCCGATCATCGAAGTCTCGGGCTCACTGTTTGACCGGCAGGTCCGCGCCGCGGCCCCTGTCATAATGGGACAAGTGTGCGTGACCTGCCATAACTCACACCCGGACAGCCCCAAGACGGACTGGAAGGTAGGGGATGTCCGAGGGATCCAGGAGATATCAGTCAATCAGCCTATTGCTGCGAACGTGCTGACCTTCAAGTATCTGCTCCTATATTTCGGTTTCGCGGCGGCGGCGGGCCTGACGTTCATTCTCCTGCAGCGTCGGCAGTCCGCGTTGATTCAGGGCATCAACAAGGAGCTTTCCGAGGCAAACGACTTTCTGGCCGCGATTTCATTGAAGATCGCCAAATACCTTTCGCCTCAAATCTACAAAAGCATCTTCAGCGGCCAGAAGGACGTCACCATCGCAACCGAGCGCAAGAAGCTCACGATCTTTTTCTCCGACGTCAAGGATTTCACCGCGATCGTGGAACGGCTCCAGCCCGAGGACCTGACGCTTCTCCTCAACGAGTACTTCACCGAGATGTCGACGATCGCGCTCAAACACGGCGGCACCGTCGACAAGTTCATCGGCGACGCGCTTCTTGTGTTCTTCGGAGACCCCGAGACGCAGGGCGTCGAGGAAGACGCGAGAGCCTGCTTGCGCATGGCTGTCGACATGCAGCGTCGGCTGGAGCAGTTGAACAGGGTGTGGCATGACCGCGGAGTTGAACGGCCCTTCCGAGCTCGCATGGGCATCAACACGGGCTATTGCAATGTTGGGAACTTCGGTTCCGATGATCGGATGGACTACACGATCATTGGAGCCGAGGCGAACTTGGCGGCCCGGCTGCAGTCGATTGCCGAGCCCGGCGGCATCTGCCTCAGCTATGAGACTTACGCGCTCGTGCGCGACCTTGTCCGGGCGCGTCCATTAGCACCGATTGCCATGAAGGGGATCAGCCGGGAGGTTGTCCCCTACGAAGTCGAGGGCCTCTTGGGTGAACTCGCCCAGCGCCCTCAGGTCATCAGCGAGCATACGACTGGTCTCGACTTGTTCCTCGATGTTGAGGCAATCGACGAGAACGGGGTGGAGCGGGCGAAGAAACGACTTTCGGAGGCGCTCCTGGCCTTAACCATCCGAAGCAAGCCCGCCGCATTTTAGGTTCTTGAACGTGATCCAATCTGGACCGTGGCCAGCCAAGTAAAGTCCGGTTCAACACCGTTCAGCCGCGCCGGGTCCCGACCAGGAGTTCGCGCGCATCATCCTCGTTGGTCATCAGCGCCGTCAGGGCCGAGGCGTCGATGAACATCATCATTCTCGTACAGGCTGTCGCGAAACGCCTTGTCGGCGGGCCTGCCGTGATCAGGCTTGCCCCGGGCTCGCAGATCACGGCAGAACCTGACGCCGATCTCTACGAGGGACGGTCTAGCCTGTTCGCGCTCAAGCTCATGCTTGAGCGCGGCATGGACGGCCTCTGTCAGACCAGTTCTCTTAAGTGCGGCGACCCGGCGGGCCAGTGCGTCGGTCTCGGGATTTTTGATGTGGAACGCCATCACTCGCTCGTATAGCCGTTCAAGTGTATCGGTATACAGCAATTTGGATACACCGTGTGAAGGCCCCGCAGCATCGGCCGGACACGAAGAGAATCGCCACGCCGACCCTACTGTAGGCCGGATGGGGATCGTACCGTTGTGTTTACAGATCTCGAGCAGTATCTGAGGTCGCTTCCGTAAGTCACTTGCAACACCCGCACTTTCGTACGGGTCTGGAACTGCGCAATCATCGCCTAGCCAGATCCAGCAGCCTTGCCGCTGGCGATGAAATGCGGATTGGCGAAATCCTCGTCATCGCTCTGGTTGCGCTTGCCGTAGGCGAGCGGCGCACCATCCAGCGTGCGCGTCATGCCGCCGGCAGCGCGTAGCACCGCGTCACCCGCGGCAGTGTCCCATTCCATAGTGCGGCCGAAGCGTGGGTATACGTCTGCCTCGGCGCCGGCGACGAGACAGAATTTCAGCGACGAGCCGACCGAGACGATCTCGGCAGCGCCCAGCGCGCGGATATAGGCGTCGGTTTCCGGCGTGTTGTGGGAGCGGCTGGCAACGACGGTCAGCGGCACCATGCCGGCCCTTGCCGAAATCGGCTGGCGATCGACGATCTCGTAGTCGTCATTGATCTCGATCGTTTCCGCTTTGCCCGGCCGGCCGGAAAAGAAGCGGCCGGTGCAAGGCGCGAAGACGACGCCGATCTCGGGCACGCCATGGCGAACCAGCGCGATGTTGACAGTGAAATCGGTCCGCCGATTGACGAACTCCTTGGTGCCGTCGAGCGGATCGATCAGGAAGAAGGCGTCGCCGAGATCCGGCGCCATGATGCCGGCAGAGGCTTCCTCCTCTGCCACGCATGGAATCTCTGGAAAAGCGGCGCGCAGCCCGGCAAGGATGATCTTCTCGCTCTCGCGATCGGCTTCGGTCACCGGCGAATTGTCCGACTTGCTGTCGACCGCACAGCCGACACGAAAGACACGCATCACCTCGCGCCCTGCCGCCAAGGCAAGGTGCTCGAAGACGGCGAGCATCGCCTCGTCGTCAGATACCGCCGCCGCTATCATATTGGTCTTCGGCAATGTCCCGCTCGTTCAGCCAGTGTTCCAGGGCGTCCACCATCTCCTCGGCCGATTTGCCGAGGGTCTTGAGATGGATTTCGGGTTTTTCAGGCACCTCATACGGTGAATCGACGCCGGTGAAATTCTTGATTTCGCCATTCAAGGCCCGCGCATAAAGCCCCTTCGGATCGCGCCTGGCGCATTCCTCGAAGGGTGTGTCGACAAACACCTCGACGAATTCGCCGTCGGCCATCAATTCGCGCGCCATGCGCCGCTCGGCGCTGAACGGCGAAATGAACGACACGATGACGATCAGCCCGGCGTCGGCCATCAGGCGCGCCACTTCGGCGACGCGGCGAATGTTTTCGACACGATCAGCGTCGGTGAAGCCGAGATCGCGGTTGAGGCCGTGACGGACGTTGTCGCCATCCAGAATGTAGGTATGGCGCCCGGTGGCAAAGAGCTTCTTTTCAAACAGATTGGCGATGGTCGACTTGCCCGACCCCGAAAGCCCGGTGAACCAGAACACGGCCGGCCGCTGGTTTTTCATATCGGCGCGGGCGCGTTTGCCGACATCAAGCGACTGCCAGTGGATGTTTTCGGCGCGGCGCAGCGAATGCAGGATCATGCCGGCGCCGACCGTCGCATTGGTGATGCGGTCGATCAGGATGAAGGCGCCGGTGGTGCGGTTCTCGGCAAACGGATCGAAGGCGATCGGCGACCGCGTCGAGATGTTGCAGATACCGACTTCGTTCATTTCAAGCGACTTGGCCGCCTCATGGGCAAAGTCGTTGACGTTGACCCGGTATTTCAGGTCGGTGACGGTGGCGCTGGTCTGGTCGGTCTCGGTGCGCAGGATGTAGGAGCGGCCGGGCAGCAATGCATGTTCGTCGAACCACACGATGTTGGCGGCGAACTGGTCGGCGACCTGCGGCCGCGCTGCCGGCGACACCAGCATGTTGCCGCGCGAGACCTCGACCTCGTCGTCGAGGACGAGGGTGATGGCCTGGCCGGCGACAGCCCGCTGAAGGTCTCCGCCATGCGAAACGATGCGCCTGACACGGGAGGACTTGCCCGATTTCGCCACGACCACCTCGTCGCCCGGCGCAACCGAGCCAGAGGCGATGGTGCCGGCGAAACCGCGAAAATCGAGGTTGGGACGGTTCACATACTGGACGGGAAACCGGAACGGCAATTCGACCGCGGCCTCGTCGACCGAGACGGTTTCGAGATGTTCGATCAGCGTCGGGCCGGAATACCAGTCCATCCTATCGGAACGGCCAGTAACGTTGTCGCCGTAACGGGCCGACATTGGAATGGGCACGATCGTCTGGAAGCCGAGCTCACGTGAGAACTGCGCGTAGTCCGCGACGATCCGATTAAAAACCGCCTCGTCGAAGCCGACAAGATCGATCTTGTTGACGGCGAGCACGATGTGGCGAATGCCCAGAAGCGAGGCAATGATCGAATGCCGCCTTGTCTGGCGCAGTACGCCCTGGCGAGCATCGATCAGCACGATGGCGAGATCGGCGGTCGATGCACCTGTCGCCATGTTGCGCGTGTATTGTTCGTGGCCGGGCGTGTCGGCGACGATGAACTTGCGCTTTGGCGTTGCGAAGAAGCGATAGGCGACATCGATGGTGATGCCCTGCTCGCGTTCGGCCTCGAGGCCGTCGACCAGCAGCGCGAAGTCGACGTCGTCCCCGGTGGTGCCGTGCTTGCGTGAATCGCGCTCGAGCGCGGCCAGCTGGTCCTCGAAAATCTGCTTGGTATCGGAAAGGAGACGCCCGATCAGCGTCGACTTGCCGTCGTCGACCGAGCCGCAGGTCAGGAAGCGCAGCAGCGACTTTCGTTCCTGCGCCGCCAGATAGTCGCGGACGCCATCGGTCGGGGCGAGGCTCTTGGCCATGATGTGGCGCATGCTTAGAAATACCCCTCGCGCTTCTTCTTTTCCATCGAGCCGGCTTCATCACGGTCGATCAGGCGACCTTGCCGCTCGGAAGTGCGCGCCGTGAGCATTTCGCCGACTATCGCCTCCAGAGTGTCGGCTTCCGAGTCGATCGCGCCGGTCAGCGGATAGCAGCCCAGCGTGCGGAACCGCACCATCCGGTTCTCCACCGTCTCGCCGGGCCGCAGCTGCATGCGCTCGTCGTCCCTCAGGATGAGCATGCCGTCGCGCTCGACGACCGGCCGCTCCTTGGCCAGATACAGCGGCACGATCGGGATGTCCTCCTGGAGAATGTATTGCCAGATGTCGAGCTCGGTCCAGTTCGACAGTGGAAACACCCTGATCGATTCGCCGGCAGCGATACGGGTGTTGAAAATCTTCCACATCTCCGGCCGCTGGTTCTTCGGATCCCAGACGTGCTGAGCGTTGCGGAACGAAAAGATCCGCTCCTTGGCGCGCGACTTCTCCTCGTCGCGACGGGCGCCGCCGAAGGCTGCGTCAAACCCATATTTGTCGAGCGCCTGCCGCAGGGCAACCGTCTTCATCACATGCGTGTGGGTGTTGGAGCCGTGGTCGAACGGATTGATGTTGTCGCGCACGCCGTCTTCATTGACATGGACCAGGAGATCGAAGCCGAGCTTTTGCTGCATCTGGTCGCGAAAGGCGATCATTTCGCGGAATTTCCAGGTCGTATCGACATGAAGAAAGGGAAAGGGCGGCTTGGCCGGATAAAACGCCTTCATCGCCAGGTGCATGAGCACGGATGAATCCTTGCCGACCGAATAGAGCATCACCGGCTTGGCGAAAGCCGCGGCCACCTCGCGAAAAATATGGATGGATTCAGCCTCAAGCCGCTGAAGGTGGGTAAGCGCGATGTTCATGGACTGTGAGCGTTCTTTCGTACCCATCCATAGAAGGGCCTGTATCATCAACGGGCGCGATCTTCAGCCGCCCGGTTCAAGCTGCACTTCTGGACAATCTATTTCTCGTGGGGGCGTTCTAGCAGATCGTTCCTGCCCAGAACAATGCAAGACAAGCCAGCGGCCGAATGGTTCGGGAATGAATTTTCCATGCAGCCGGCGAAATCGGGAAATTTCTGCTCAGCGACCATTGCGCTTGGGAGGGCAGAAAAATATTGCCTGGGCGCCGGCGGTCAGGCTCTTGTCTGACAGTCGTCCGCCTATTCAGCCGACGGCCAGCTGTGGCGACGAGCTCGCTAGGACGTAGTTCCGATTGAAACAAGTAGCTTGTCACCGTTGTGGTCGACCTCGATCATCTCGCTCTTGCGGCTCAAGCGTTCCGCAAATCCTTTGTGGAAGATGATGGCGTTCATATAGGCAAAGGTCATTGCCAGTGCCCCGGTCCGCAGCGGATAATCAACCAGCGAATGAATGAGAAGAAATGATACGGAGAGAAATGCCGCTTTCTGAAGCGGGTCGCGACGAACCCTGGCTAATGCAGCAAAAAGCAATACAAAATAACCTACCATCAGCAGGATAGCAAGAACGCCACCTTCGAAAGCTATTTCAAGATATTCATTATGAGTGTGATTAACGTATTGCTTGAAAATCATGCTTTCCTTTTCATATATTTGATAAGCGTTTTGAAAATTACCGAATCCGACGCCCGTCGCCCAATTCTCCTTGATTCCTTCGATTGTAGTTCGGGCAAACTCCCCCCGTCCGAAAGTCGGATCGATTACGTCCGCATCGATCTTCGTCCACGCGCCGATCGTGTAGACCGACAGCCCTATGAAAATCATCAGGATGGTAAGTCCACTCGCCCTAGAACGGGCGGAAAGAAAGACGACGGATAATATGGTTGTGGCCAAGCCAATCAAAACACCGGCGCGTGAACCGGCGGCCAAAAGCAGCAGCAAAAGCGCGATCAAGCCAACCGATCCCGACAAAAGATGCCCGCGGAACAGACCATAGTAGACGACAAACGGAATAGACACAAAAAGCAACGCAGAAAAATGATTCACGTTGGCGAAAAGCCCGGCATTGATCGTAAAAGGCAATAGACCCACGATAGCGATGTTGTCAGAGAGCGAATATTGAATCGCACCTGCCAAGCCGTTGCAGATAACACCCATAAAAAAGAATGGAAGAAGCGCGCTGACCTGCTCAGCACGCAAACGCAAAACGGCCAAAAAAAACGCCGCCGTGGCCAACAGATAAAGCAGACATTCAATCGTGCGGCCGACCCCAACGCTGATGAAGCGAAATTGAGTCTCGTCCGCCCAAGGATTTCCGAGCAGCAGTTCCGGTCGCAACCCATTGAACATCGCCGTTGGCAGTGGAACAATTTGCAAAACCACTAATGCCACGGCGAAGATCAGCAGCCATAAAGCAGAATGGGAGATCCTTTGGCCAGAGGTTTGCGAAAATATGGCCGCCGACGAGACAATTGCCGCGACCTCGATCAGGGTGTCCGTATAGAGGCCGCTCGTAGTACCACCGCCGATCAGCAGGGATACAAACAAAACCGACCCTAGGAGATATTTATCCCATTCCGACGGGCGGTCGCTCAATGTGGAAGTCTCTCAATGCTCAATTTGTGCATTACCAACGTACCGACATACCGAAATCGCCAGCTCTCGGCAATGGCGGCGGTCTGCAGAGTTAACAGTTGCACAGGGCAGGCATCTGGTCCGATCGAAAAATCGTGGCTAAGATTTTGACGGTTGTATGTGCCTTCCTGAATATTGAACCGTGTAATCTCGCCGGCTGGATCCACGCACCTGATCGACCAGAACAATTCCTTTGGAAGTTTCAGGTTTCGCGCAGACGCAGTCAGGGAAATCTTGTACGAGCCTGGAGGCAGCGCAATGTATTGCTGAAGAGCTGTGTTCTTGACCGGTGTGTTCAAGAACCGGATCGTCGCCCCACCCTCACCTTCCACCCCATCCTGGGATGTTGCAAATGCAACTTCCAAACCCGATTGATCGCGGATCTGCCAATCGAACGGCTTGCCGCTGGAAACCGGCTCGAACGTGCTGTTGAAAATGTATCCGTTCAATCTCCGCTCTTGATCAGACAAGCTGAAAAGAAACAGCCGGTAAGCCGGTTCATATTGCCTCTGACGAATATAGTCATTGATCACTCGGGTCAGTTCGCTCGAATTCGGCGGTGCGGGGGATCCGGTCAAGTCGAGCAGCAGCCGATTTGCCAGTTTGAGTCCCTCGGTGGTTTTGCCAAGAGCGGCGAACAGACTTGCTCTCCACGGCGCCTCTGCGCTGATGGCTGTCAACACAGCCTGGTACCCTTCGGGACTTGAGAGAATTCTCGGCATGCCCTCGGCGATTGCCGAAAATTGGTCTGGCCAACGCCGTAGCAATATGTCGATCTCGCTAACTGCCTTTGACAGATCGCCCGATTCGGCATCGCGGCCGATGGACCTTTGCAGTGCGTGGATTTCTGTTTTGGACAGCTTTCGGGCTTGATCGAAGAGTTGGTAAGCTTGGACTTTTTCGCCTTGCCGGTATTTGATCTCACCTATCAGACTGTAGAGACGCGCATCCGCCAGATTGAAGGCGAGCGCGCCTCTGGCCCTGGCAAGCAATGCATCAAGATCGGGAGCATTGTTCGCATCGTTCAGGTCGCTAGTGATTTCACTTATCACCGCATCCACGTTGAACGGATCCAACGCAACAGAAACGGCTGGCTTTTCTGTTTCAAGAAATCGACTTAGCCCGATCGAGGAAGCCAGAAACACTAGAACGGACGCGATGGACCAAACGACTGAACGCCGGAGATTTTGCATGAGCGGGCTGGCTTGCTCCATCATCGACCTTACCTTCAATCTTCGGAGTACTCGCGGCCGTTCCGTAGTTATAGTATTGGTAGTTCATATACTTGTAGGCGTAATTGTAATCGAATTTGTTCACCGCAAATTTGGACATCGCGGCTCCAACAACATTGGCACCAGCAGCTCGCATGCGCTTCAACGCCGCCTTCGCCGACTTGCGCGTCACCTGATTGGTAGAGATGACCATCAATGTACCTTCGGCAAGCCGGCTGAGGATGGGCGCGTCCGAGAGGCCGACGATCGGCGGCGCGTCGATGATAACAAGATCGAAGCGCTTGCCGAGATTGGTTATGATCAGAGCCATCTTCGGTGACGAGAGCAGATCCGCCGGATTTGGAGGAATCGTTCCGGAAGTCAAAACAGTGACGTTGGGATATTTCGTCCCCCTGAAAATGCTCGCCAGGTCCTCTTTGCGGACTGTGTTCGTCAAGAGATTACTCAGGCCGATCGTGTTGTCGAGACCAAACAGGCGATGAAGATTGGGTTTCCGGAGATCCCCGTCGACAATGAGGACTCTTGCACCAAGTGCTGCAAAGTCCTGCCCAAGCTTGAACGACGTTGTCGACTTGCCCTCCGAGGGTTCAGAACTCGTAACCAGTAGTGACCGCGGTGCTCCTTCGGCGCCCGAGAATTGCAACGATGTTCGAAGCGAGCGGTAGGCTTCCGAGAGCCCGGATTTTTGATCGGTGATGCTGGCTATGAGTTCTCGATCATCGACGAGCGGCAAGATGCCGAGCATCGGCAGCCCGAGTTCCTTTTCGATCTGCTCAGGATTGGTGAAGGTGTTGTTCAACAACTCTATGATGTAAATAATCGATGCAGTCAGCATGAGGAAAAGAGACAGCGCGACAGCAAGGTTGATGGTGAGACGTGGAGAATAAGGGCGATCAGGCAGCGCTGCAAAATCAACAATAGCTGCGCTCTGCGTCTTCAATTCCGAGCTGACACCGACCTCGTTCAGTTTAGCAATGAGACTATCATATTGCGACCGATTCGAATCAACCTCTCGTTTCAAGATCGTGTATTTTATGTTCTTATCATTGAACACGACCTGCTGCTTTTCCATCTCAGAAAGTTTGCTCCTGAGATCAGCTTCCTTATTTTGCGCCTCCTGATATTTCAAACGCAGTGAATCTGTAATGGCCAGGACGCCGTTGTTGTAGAGCCGCTGCAACTCCTTAATCTGCGACTGAAGTTGCTGCATTTCCGGAAAACCGGGCTTCAAAACACCCAGCTTTTGTTGGTACTGGCTCGTCAGATCCGCCAACTTTTCGCTAAGCTTCTGCAGACCTTCGCTTTCCAGGACCGGCGCGAGGCTCGAACCGCGGCCTTTGTCGATCTGGTCCACCACCCGCCCTGCATCGAGACGGTCCTGGATAGACGTCGCAAGCGCGGTGTTTAGCGCCTCGATGTTTGATCCTATCAGCGACTTGTCGTCACCGGTTATCGTGATGCCTGCATCTTTCGCATAGGCGACCAATTCCTCTTCCGATTTCTGAAGCTTTTGCTTCACCTGCAAGACTTGCTCTTGGATGAATTGCCGTGCCAGGTCGGAAGTTTCGCTGGTTTGGTCGAGACGTTGGTCAATGAAACTCTGTGCAATTTGATTTGCAATATCGCTTGCATATTTCGGATTCTGATCTGAAAACGTAATCGATAGCAGGCTCGTGTTGGTCACCAGATTGACGGTAAGATCCTTAAGAACGCGATCGATCGCAATCGCCTCTCGTTGCTCTGGGGTTTTCTCTCCAATAGAAGGCGTATTAGAAATGCCGAATGCCCGGTAAAAGAGATTGCCGACGGAGAAGTCTGGCGTTGGAAACAGGAAGTCAGGCTTTTCACTGAGCCCTAATTGAAACACAACGCGTTGGGCCAATGCACGGCTTTTGAGCTTTTCACGAGCCGTCAAAAAGGCGCGCACGTCACTATTTTCAGAAACTACCTCAATGTCCTGAAAGACCTTTGCCGAAGGAACCAGCACTTCCAACTGTGTTGTCGCTTGATATTTGGGGGTCTGCATCATCGTAATGACGACGCCGGCGACAAGCCCGGCTGCCACCATCATGACGAACAGCCAACGATAGTGGACGACGTAGAAGAGCAGCTTGAGCGGGTTGAAGCCCTGTTCCTGCTCCGAATAGTCGCGACCATAAGGGGTATAGTTTTGCCCACCGTCATAATAGAGGTCGGCGGACAAGGCCTGGCCATGTCCTGGACCTGCAATCTGGTGCTGTCTGTTGCGATCAAGCATGGTGCGAGGTGATCCTAGATTCGACTACATTCTGACCGGCTGCGAGCTATATCCCTGGGATCACGGCAATTCGGGCGGCACTGGAGGCTATGCCGAGCGCATCCTTGAGATTGTTCACCGCTATTTTCGAGCTTGAGGCAAAGACGACAATCTTGTCGCCTCCGTAAATGCGTGGATTGCGGGCCTTGCCGGCTCGAATTGCCTCCACATTGTAATTGGCGACCAACGTATTCGTGCCAATGTTGCGGTAGATGAAGACCTTCCTTGCGTCCCCTATCGGACTGAAATTTCCCGCCAGAGCGATTGCGTCCAGAAGCGAGGAATTGCTCGACACCGGATATATGCCGGCCTTGTTGACCTCTCCGTCAACGGTAATGCGTTGTCCGACCGATTCCTTTACGAAAACCGTCACATCAGGCGACTGCAGATAATTGGAGCCGTAGGCAGTTTCGATTTCCTGCTCCAGCTGGCGCACGGTTTTTCCTGCCGCGGTGACCGTCCCGATAAGCGGAAGCGAAATTTGCCCGCCGGCGTCGACTTGAACGGTTCTGTTCAAATTATCGACCTGGAACACATTCACCTCGAGTACATCGTTCGGAGACAAAGGCTGCTCGCTGCCGTTCTGGGTGTTTTGAGGCGCAGGCAGGTCTTTTACCACTTGCAGAGCGCCACCGCCCGCAAGTGGAGTCGACGATGACGTCAATTGCAAAGCATCGACCGAACTCGCCGATGACGGTGTCGTCGACGATGTGCTCGTGCATGCCGACATTGCAAGCGAAGCTAGCAAGACGAGTGTCGTGCCTATGTGGCTTTTTGCGAAATGAAAAATGCCCATCATGCTGTCCCGCCCTTGAATAGGCGGCCCAATCCTCCAAAACGGCCGGCGTTGCCGCCGTTTGGTCTTTTCGGACGTGCTTTCCCGACCGGCTCGATGGGCCTGTTCGCTAATATTTCGCCTGGACGTTTCAACACCATGTTGCGGGCCTCGTCTTCCCCACATCGCTTCGCAGCAGCAGCAACCGCCTGTGAAAGCCCAGGACGCCGGCGTGTAGCGC
This sequence comes from Mesorhizobium sp. M1399, assembly GCF_040317735.1. Taxonomy (NCBI): domain Bacteria; kingdom Pseudomonadati; phylum Pseudomonadota; class Alphaproteobacteria; order Hyphomicrobiales; family Phyllobacteriaceae; genus Mesorhizobium; species Mesorhizobium sp. M1399. The sequence goes on along the minus strand of NZ_JAMYKZ010000028.1, from coordinate 5,536 downwards.
TATGCGTGTCCGATGCGATGATGTCCACCCTGCCCTCGTCAATCAGCTTTTCCGAATAATAAAGCGCCGTGCGTCCAAAAGCACCAACAATCGAGTCTGCGGTAAGCTGGATAAGACAACCCACCGCATTCAACCTCTCGATAACGTCATAATTCGTTTTGATCCAGGTCAAACGCTCAGGATGAGTAAGAATCGGAATAAAGCCGGCATTTATCAGGCGTAGAGCAAGATCCTCCATTCGTGGAGGTAGAACATGACGCGGCGGCTCGAACAGAAAATAGCGGGACCTGTTTAAGGTCGGCACACTGCCGGCCGCCAATTGGTCCGGAAGATCCGGCGCTATGTGAACATCGGCGCCGACGTAGAGAGCAAGCGGTATGGCGGCGCTCCGCAGCGCCTGTTGCAATTCTTGAACCGCCCGGACTATGTTCGATGTTCCGTTTTCGTATACGCCCGGGGTCACGTGCGGCGTGCACGCCATGTGGGTCGTTCCGTCGGCCACCGCCAGTCGAGCCATTTCCAGCGATTCGGCAAGACTAGGCGAGCCGTCGTCGAGGCCGGGCAAGATATGGGAATGCAGATCGATCATGGGCGTTTGTCACTGCAACGAAGCAACGTAGGGACGTCATCCCCAAAAACTATAAATGCGCCACACGCAGGACAGCGAATGACGCATTTGTCGAGTTCATGCGATACGATGGATGCCAGGCCCCGGCTACTGGCGGATGGAGTTGTCATCATGCAGGCCGATGATCAGCGCCGCATCGGCGGCAATAGCTGCGCCTCATGTATCGAGCGCTACACACATGCCGCCCTCCACAGGATTGACTTTGATCGCCGCGCTTGTCGGACGTCGTATTCGAAACTTGCACCGACACGCAGCGACGAAGCGAAGGATGGCGATTCGACCACGATGCCTAGATAGACCGGCACCCCGCCCTTCCCCTCCCGGCCGCAAGCCTCAGACATCCGCACGTCGCCTTGGCTTAAGCCATCCGACTAACATACCGGTACAAGACCAGCACATAGACCAAAGCCACTCTGTCGCCAACAGACGAGCAGCAGAAGCGCCACGCGCCCCTGCTGCCGCTATCCTTATTTACAGTGAACTTAGTCGCTAACGGGTCGGCCGTGGTCATCGTCCTGCGTTAGTCCCAGAACAAGAGCGCCGGCAGCCATACCGCCAAAAATGATGAGCGGCGTCTTATTTTCGTTGTTTGAATTATCCGTTTGGGCGGTCTTTTCGGAACCCAAGACATTGAGGCAAATCTTATTTTCGACACGGGAGATATCGAGGGTCGAATTGGCCGGCACGCTCAAATTGCAGCTGCCAACATTAACCGAAGCCGATCCCTTGCCGCCAACCACGACGCGGCTGCCGAAATCAAGCGCGCCCCCCGCTTGTGCCGGGCCATAGCCAGCTGCCTGCGAGATCATCACATCGCCATTGACGCTCCCGATCGATCCAATCGGATTTACGCCGTTATAAGCGGTTGCACAGGTGCACGATCCATCCTGTGCGAAAGAGGACACCGGGGCGAAGCCGGCCAACACAACAACTCCGGCCAACGCACTTTTCAACACTAGGTTCATCCGCATCAATCCTTCTGTCCTACGTCACCTGAGGCGCCCCAGCCACTAACGCATTGAAAAGAGCGCGTAACAGCTTTTTGCGCCGATTCCAACCCATTTCGCAAATGCGAGATAATTTTTGATTTCGGTGTGGTTGGTTGAACACACCTTTGGCAGGCTTGAAAGTACAGGTTTTCAGTTGCGGCTTCAACTGACATGACCCACGAAGTTCAAGCGGAATGGCACGACCGCCCTGTTTGCCGCCTTCAACGTGCTCGACGACACCATCGCAAGCGGCACATGGAATGCCACCATCGGCCTTTAAAGGCATCCACGTTGTCCTCGACGACTACACCTCAAGGTGGCCTGCCTGGCGCGCCCTCTCCGGGGGACTCACGCCCGGCTGCGCCAGCAACATCGCAGGCGGATCAGATTGTAGGCCGCTTAGTGCTCTTGACCGAGCCGAACATCCTACTCAACACGCTTGCGACAGCGCTGCTTGACCTGATAGCCGCTATGGCGGATACTGGCCATGGACTTCGATCGTATGCCGCTTGCCGGATTTGGCCACATGTCCGTCGATGGCGATCAGCGCAATGGTGCAGCGACGGCGCGGGGCACTTACTCGAGCTGGCCTATATCGCGGGCTTCTAAGGCGTCGGCCGTGATTTGCCGGCGACCGGACTGGCGGGCTGACAGAGCAGGGCGCCGTCACTCGCTCGGACGAGCCGGTTCCCAGCGTGACCGCATCACCCAGCACCGAGCCATGACATGAGCGCGTGGCCCATTTAGCAGAGCTTGGCCAGCTGTCGTCGCGCTTCTGTTGTAAAGCGGTGCCTTGGGATCAGTGTTGCTGCGGTTCAGCAGCGTGTTGGCGATCGCCCGAATTGCCCTCAGCGGATGATCTGTCGCGGAACCCGCGCCTCAAAGTCTACATGCGAGGGCAACCAACCTTGCCGTTCGTTTATCCCGCGCCTTTAATCCTCAGAATCTCAGAATCTTCCTTTCGAAGGATAGAGTTAGCTCAAGTCCTGTCCTGAAAAAGGACTTCTTCAACAGTCTGCTAGGATGATCGGAGCAGAGTAGGGAGTGCCGAAGTTCGCTTCGTGCCACTAGCGCCACCGATCCCAGCCCATGCCTTGGCGGTGGATCGTTCTTTCGTGCCGCAACGACATCGACCAGCTTCAATCTGAGAGTTGGCAAGGCTTGTAGGTTGTACCTGCCTGCGCCGGTTTTCCGCACAAAATTCCGTCCTGCACAAGCTTGGTCGCAAGATCTAAGCCACCGGGCATGAAACATTGAACTACAATAGCCGCGCCGAATTTCGACGCCACATTACCATCACAAGGCGTTCCCGTCCCTACGCGCTTGCATATCAGCGCGAGCCCTTGATAATCTCGACGTGCTGCTTCTGTGACCATAGCACGCATAGATTGCGGTTTTTCAAACGCCACGCCGCACAGTATAATTCTATGAGCTCCGACTATGAGATCGTCGATCGATTGTATTGAAAGCTTGCCCTCAACCGATTGAAGTGCTGAGGGTGGGTTAGGTGTTGGCACGTTTGGATTGCCCCGCTGTGCGATGATAATACTAAGAAACGCTACGGCGAATGCCAATGCGATCGTCGTAAGCAGGCCCAATCTCCTGACTGACAAAATTCCCTCCGCGACTAAGATTGCCCAGCTCGGCAGTAGGCAGCTACGCTCTATCAAATTGTATTCATCAAAAACAGCCAGGCGGGCATCGGCAATGACAAGTTTACCACATTCGGTTATCTCCAAGCGAAAGAGGCATCTCCTAGCTGGGAGCTTTCAGCCGGTTGTCCATCCGATCCGGACCGGGAAAAGCTGAGGTTGTCGATGCTTCAGTGGTTCTCGGAGGAACGGATGAACGTCCGCAGGAATGCCCGACTGACGCCGCGCGGTCGAGAGCGAATTGTAAGGCCGGTAAGAGAGAGCGGGGAAACGCCGGAGGCCGTCGCCGAAGCCGTCTGCCCGCGGACGGTCTGCAGTGGGTCGACCGATATCGCCACGAAGAATCAGCGGATTGCGAAATCGCTCATCCAGCCCGCATCGGCCGACCGACGCCTGCGGCGGTTATCGAGACGATCGAACGGTGCGCCGTCAGCGCTGGACGGGCAAACAGGTCGCCGGCGAACCCGGTGTCTCGCCAGAGTCTGTCAGCTTGTGTTCTGCGCCGGTTGCGCTTGAACAAGCTGCGGGCCTTGGAGCCGGAACCCCTGCGCCGCTATGAACGGGAGCATCCGGGCGAACTCATCCATTTCGATATCAAGCAGCTCGGCCGGATTTGCTCGGTGGGACACCGCATCGCACCTCGGCATTGGCTGAGAGTTCGTCCATGTCTTCATCGGCGATGCTTCGCGTGTCGCTTTCGTCCAGGTCATGCCCGATGAGCGCAAGGGCTTCCCGCCCTCGCATTGATGGTGCAGGAGATCTTGAAGCACGATCCACATAGCGGTCACTTGCCCTGTTCTGCGGGCGCCAGGGAGGGAGCCGATCAAGGTGATCTGGCATGGGGGCCAAGGTGCCAACGAAGAAGCTCGAGCGCGCGCTTTATTTAGCCCCTGCGGCTGACGGCACGTTGGTGATCACGCCTGCGCTGATCGCGCGACGGCGATTGGAGATCGAGAAGTTGAAGCGCGACACCCATGGCAGTCGCTCGGAGCGCAAGGCCAGGCTTCTTGACTAGATGGAATTGCAGCTCGAGGGTAAGCGGTGTTTCCGGACCACCTTTCAGGAGTGGTCTGGATCTGTGAGGTTGCCGGTTCTGTAATGGGATCGGAGATCGACTTGTGTCTGGACTTGACCTTACGCTTGACCCGGAGCGGCAGCCTCGACGTTTCGAGGTGATCAACGGTGCTGGCGGCCGGCGTCAGTGGTCGGTGGATGACAAAGCGCTGATCATCGCGGAGACGCTGGAGCCGAACGCAATCATTTCCGAGGTCGCCCGCCGTTATGGCCTGAGTCCGCAGCAGGTATTCGCCTGGCGTCGGGAAGCGCGCAAACAGGCCGCTTCGGTGCAGCAAGATTCTCCTGCCTTTGTGCCGGCGGTTGTGGCGGCGCCGACAACCGAACCCACAGCGAAGCGCCCAGGACGACCATGGAAGCAGAAGGCGGTTGACCTTGCCCCTCTGATCTAATCCGGTTTGAAGTTCGTTCTGGCCCATCGAGAGGACCAGGACATGAAACTCAGCCGCTTCTCTGAAGAGCAGATCATCGGAATTTTGAAGGAACACGAGGCCGGGGTATCGGTTGCCGATCTGTGCCGCAAGCACGGGGTCAGCGACGCCTCGATCTACAACTGGAAGGCCCGCTTCGGCGGGATGGATGTGTCCGAGGCTCGGCGGCTGAAGGCGCTGGAGGACGAGAACACGCGGCTGAAGCGGCTTCTGGCCGACGCCATGCTCGACAATGCCGCGTTGAAGGATCTTGTGGGAAAGAAATGGTGACGCCCGCGGCGAAGCGGAAAGCTGTCGCTCGCCTGAAGGAAGGCTTCGGGATGAGCGAACGGCGGGCGTGTAAAGCCATCGGCTGTTGCCGCATGACGGTTCGCTACGAGACCAGCAGGCCGGACGACCGCGAGGTTCGCGAACGGATGAAGGCGATCGCGCAGGAGCGTCGTCGGTTCGGCTACCGGCGTCTTCTCGTGATGCTGAGGCGGGAGGGCCTGGTCGTGAACCACAAGAAGCTGTTCCGGCTTTATCGGGAGGAGAAGCTCGCCGTTCGCCGCCGTGGCGGCCGCAAGCGGGCGATCGGGACCAGGGCGCCGATGCTGGTGCCGCTGAGGCCCGACGAGCGCTGGTCGCTCGACTTCGTATCGGACCAGCTCACCGACGGGCGCCGCTTCCGCATCATGGCCGTCGTCGACGACTGCACGAGAGAGTGCCTGGCACTCATCGTTGATACATCTCTCTCGGGCATGCGGGTTGCCCGCGAATTGG
>NZ_JAMYKZ010000027.1:0-61008 GCF_040317735.1 Mesorhizobium sp. M1399 | reverse complement strand
TGCGCGGTGTCGACCGTGAAGGCGTCGAGCGCGGCCAGGTTCTGGCCAAGCCCGGCACCGTCAAGCCGCACAAGAAGTTCGTCGCCGAAGCCTACATCCTGACCAAGGACGAGGGCGGCCGTCACACGCCGTTCTTCACCAACTACCGTCCGCAGTTCTATTTCCGCACGACGGACGTGACCGGCATCGTGTCGCTGCCGGAAGGCACCGAGATGGTGATGCCGGGCGACAACATCACCGTCGATGTCGAGCTGATCGTGCCGATCGCCATGGAAGAGAAGCTGCGCTTCGCCATCCGTGAAGGCGGCCGCACCGTCGGTGCCGGCATCGTCGTCACCATCAAAGAGTAATTTGGACTTAAACCGATCTGTCGCGGGCGCTGCCCGCGCCGCGCCAGAACAAGGAAGTGACGCATGAACGGACAGAATATCCGCATCCGCCTGAAGGCGTTTGATCACCGGGTGCTCGACGCCTCGACACGGGAAATCGTGTCGACCGCCAAGCGCACCGGCGCCAACGTCCGCGGCCCCATTCCGCTGCCGACGCGGATCGAAAAGTTCACGGTCAACCGGTCGCCTCACGTCGACAAGAAGAGCCGCGAGCAGTTCGAGATGCGCACGCACAAGCGTCTGCTCGACATCGTCGACCCGACCCCGCAGACGGTCGATGCTTTGATGAAGCTCGACCTGGCCGCCGGTGTCGACGTCGAGATCAAGCTCTAAGGAACCAGAGGTCAGCGGGGCGACCCGGAACTCTGAAGGAACAAGAGGCGTGGAGGGGCGACAGCCCCGACAGGGAACTCTAAAGGAATTGAACCGATGCGTTCAGGTGTGATTGCAAAGAAGGTGGGAATGACCCGCATCTACAACGATGCCGGGGAACATGTTCCCGTCACTGTTCTCCAGATGGAGAACTGCCAGGTCGTGGCGCAGCGCACGCAGGAGAAGAACGGCTATACCGCCGTCCAGCTCGGCGTTGGCCTTGCCAAGGTGAAGAACACGTCGAAGGCGATGCGCGGCCATTTCGCGACTGCTTCCGTCGAGCCCAAGGCCAAGGTTGCCGAGTTCCGCGTCTCCGCCGACAACATGATCGATGTCGGCGCCGAGATCACCGTCGAGCATTTCGTCGTCGGCCAGAAGGTCGATGTGACGGGAACCACGATCGGCAAGGGTTTCCAGGGCGTCATCAAGCGGCACCACATGGGTGGCGGCCGCGCGACGCACGGCAACTCGGTGTCGCACCGTACACACGGCTCGACCGGCCAGCGCCAGGATCCGGGCAAGGTGTTCAAGGGCAAGCATATGGCCGGCCACATGGGCGACACACGCGTCACCACGCAGAATGTCGAGGTCGTCTCGACCGACGCCGATCGCGGCCTGATCCTGATCCGCGGTGCGGTCCCGGGTTCGAAGGGTGCATGGATCCTGGTCCGCGACGCGGCCAAGGTGGCGCTTCCGGCCAACGCGCCGAAGCCCGCCGCGATCCGCGCCGTTGCAACCGATGGTGCCGCCAAGAACGAGGCCCCGGCCACAGAGGGAGCGGAATAATGGACCTCAAGATTACAACGCTTGGCGGCAAGGACGCCGGCAAGCTGAAGCTCTCCGAAGAGATTTTTGGCCTTGACCCGCGCGAGGACATCCTGCAGCGCGTCGTGCGCTGGCAGCTTGCCAAGAAGCAGCAGGGCACGCACAAGGCCAAGGGTCGCGCGGAAATCGCCCGCACCGGCGCCAAGATGTACAAGCAGAAGGGTACGGGCCGCGCCCGTCACCATTCGGCTCGCGCTCCGCAGTTCCGCGGCGGTGGCAAGGCCCACGGCCCGGTCGTGCGCAGCCACGAGCACGATCTGCCGAAGAAGGTGCGCGCGCTCGGCCTCAAGCATGCGCTTTCGGCCAAGGCCAAGAGCGCGTCGATCATCATCATCGACGAGCTGAAGCTGACCGAGGCCAAGACCAAGGCGCTGATCGCGAATTTCGCGACGCTGGGCCTGAGCAACGCCCTGGTGATCGGCGGCGCCGAGCTTGACAAGAACTTCAAGCTGGCGGCGACCAACATCCCGAACATCGACGTGCTGCCCATCCAGGGCATCAACGTCTACGACATTCTGCGCCGCGGCACGCTGGTCCTTTCCAAGGCCGCCGTCGAGGCTCTCGAGGAGCGCTTCAAATGACCGACCTTCGTCATTACGATGTGATCGTCTCGCCGGCGATCACCGAAAAGTCGACCATGGCTTCCGAGCAGAACCAGGTCGTCTTCAACGTCGCCAAGAAGGCGTCGAAGCCGGAAATCAAGGCCGCCGTCGAAGCGCTGTTCGGCGTCAAGGTGATGGCCGTGAACACGCTTGTCCGCAAGGGCAAGATCAAGCGCTTCCGCGGCACGATCGGCCGCCAGAGCGACGTCAAGAAGGCGGTTGTGACGCTGGCCGACGGCCAGTCGATCGACGTCGCGACGGGTCTCTGAGCAAGGTCGCGAGGACAGAACAATGGCACTTAAAAAATTCAACCCGGTAACGCCGAGCACCCGTCAGCTGGTCATCGTCGACCGCTCGGGCCTCTACAAGGGCAAGCCCGTCAAGGGTCTCACCGAAGGCCTGACCAAGTCGGGCGGCCGCAACAATTACGGCCGCATCACGGCCCGCTTCATCGGCGGCGGTCACAAGCGTACCTATCGCATCATCGACTTCAAGCGCCGCAAGTTCGACGTCGTCGGCACGGTCGAGCGTATCGAATACGATCCGAACCGCACCGCCTTCATCGCGCTGATCAAGTATGACGATGGCGAGCTGTCCTACATCATCGCCCCGCAGCGTCTGGCTCCCGGCGACAAGATCGTGGCCGGTGAATCGGTCGACGTGAAGCCGGGCAACGCGATGCCGCTGGCCTCGATGCCGGTCGGCACGATCGTCCACAATATCGAGCTGAAGCCCGGCAAGGGCGCTCAGGTCGCCCGTTCGGCCGGCGGTTATGGCCAGCTCGTCGGCCGCGACCAGGGCATGGCGATCCTGCGCCTCAACTCGGGCGAGCAGCGTGTCGTCCACGGCTCCTGCATGGCCACTGTCGGTGCCGTGTCCAACCCGGACCATGGCAACATCAATGACGGCAAGGCAGGCCGCACCGTGTGGCGCGGCAAGCGTCCGCACAATCGCGGCGTGACCATGAACCCGGTCGACCATCCACATGGCGGCGGCGAAGGCCGCACCTCGGGTGGCCGCCATCCGGTTTCGCCCTGGGGCAAGCCGACCAAGGGCAAGAAGACGCGGTCCAACAAGGCGACCGACAAGTTCATCCTGCGCTCGCGCCATCAGCGCAAGAGCTAAGAAGAGGTAACGCCAAGTGACTCGTTCGATTTGGAAAGGCCCCTTCATCGACGGCTACCTTCTGAAGAAGGTGGACAAGGTTCGTGAAGGTGGTCGCAATGAGGTGATCAAGATGTGGAGCCGCCGCTCCACCATCCTGCCGCAGTTCGTCGGCTTCACCTTCGGTGTCTACAACGGCCAAAAGCACGTTCCCGTCTCAGTGAACGAGGATATGGTCGGTCACAAGTTCGGTGAATTCGCTCCGACCCGGACCTATTACGGTCACGGCGCGGATAAGAAGGCGAAGAGGAAATAATCATGGGCAAGGCCAAAGCTCCGCGCAGGCTTGCTGACAACGAAGCGCGCGCCGTGTTGCGCACGATCCGTATCAGCCCGCAGAAGCTGAACCTGGTTGCCGCGCTGATCCGCGGCAAGAAGGTCGCGACAGCGCTTTCCGACCTCGAATTCTCGGCCAAGCGGATTTCCGGCACGGTCAAGAAGACGCTGGAATCGGCGATCGCCAACGCGGAAAACAACCACGACCTCGACGTCGATGCGCTGATCGTGGCGGAAGCCTATGTCGGCAAGTCGATCGTCATGAAGCGGTTCCATGCCCGTGGCCGTGGTCGCGCCAGCCGTATCGAGAAGCCGTTCTCGCACCTCACGATCGTCGTTCGTGAAGTCGAAGAAAAAGGGGAGGCCGCATAATGGGCCAGAAAGTCAATCCGATCGGTCTGCGTCTCGGCATCAACCGCACCTGGGATTCGCGCTGGTTCGCGAATACAGGCGAGTACGGTAAGCTGCTGCACGAGGACATCAAGATCCGCAAATATCTTGAGAAGGAACTCAAGCAGGCTGCGATCTCGAAGGTCGTGATCGAGCGTCCGCACAAGAAGTGCCGCGTCACCATCCATGCGGCGCGTCCGGGCCTGATCATCGGCAAGAAGGGCGCCGACATCGAGAAGCTTCGCAAGAAGCTGATGGAGATGACCAAGTCCGAGACGCATCTGAACATCGTCGAAGTGCGCAAGCCGGAGATCGACGCGACCCTGGTCGCCCAGTCGATCGCCCAGCAGCTCGAGCGCCGCATCGCGTTCCGCCGCGCCATGAAGCGCGCCGTGCAGTCGGCGATGCGCCTCGGTGCCGAAGGCATCCGCATCAACTGCGCCGGCCGTCTCGGCGGCGCCGAGATCGCGCGCATGGAATGGTATCGTGAAGGCCGCGTGCCACTGCATACGCTGCGTGCCGACGTCGACTACGGCACGGCCGAAGCGAATACGGCCTACGGCATTTGCGGCGTCAAGGTCTGGGTGTTCAAGGGCGAGATCCTCGAGCACGACCCGATGGCTTCGGAGCGCCGCGCCACCGAGGGCGATCATGCGCATGGCGGTGGTGGTGAGCGCGAACGCGGTCGCCGTCGCGAAAACGCGTAAGACAGTTAGGAATTTGGAGTTAGAACGATGCTGCAGCCAAAGCGCACAAAGTTCCGTAAGCAGTTCAAGGGCCGCATCCACGGTACCGCCAAGGGCGGCACCAACCTGGATTTCGGTGGTTTCGGGCTGAAGGCGCTTGAGCCGAACCGCGTCACCGCGCGTGAGATCGAGGCGGCCCGCCGCGCGATCACCCGCGAGATGAAGCGTGCCGGCCGCGTGTGGATCCGTATCTTCCCGGACGTGCCGGTGACGTCGAAGCCGACAGAAGTCCGCATGGGCAAGGGCAAGGGCGCGGTCGACTACTGGGCGGCACGCGTCAAGCCAGGCCGCATCATGTTCGAGATCGACGGCGTCAACGAGGAAACCGCCCGTGAGGCGCTGCGTCTCGGCGCGGCCAAGCTCTCGGTCAGGACGCGCTTCGTACAGCGCATCGCAGAATAAGGACGGGCTGATCATGAAAGCCGAAGACATCCGGACCAAGACCCAGGACCAGCTGACCGACGACCTGGCCAGCCTGAAGAAGGAGCAGTTCAACCTGCGCTTCCAGAAGGCCACCGGCCAGCTTGAGAAGACCGCGCGCGTGAGGCAGGTCCGCAAGGACATTGCGCGTATCAAGACCATCGCTGCGGAAAAGTCCGCGGCCAAGAAGGCTTAAGGACGAAAACCATGCCAAAGCGCATTCTGCAGGGCACCGTCGTCAGCGACAAGAACGAGAAGACGGTTGTCGTCAAGGTCGAACGGCGCTTCACGCATCCCGTGATGAAGAAGACCGTGCGCATGACCAAGAAGTACAAGGCGCACGACGAGAACAACGCCCACAAGGTCGGCGATCAGGTGTTCATCCAGGAATCGAAGCCGATTTCCAAGGACAAGCGCTGGGTCGTGGTGTCTTCGGACCAGGCCTGATCAGGGCTAACGAAACGAATTTTGGACAGACCGGGGAGGGGTGAGAAACCCGTCCCGTTAGAAAAGAAGAAGGCGGCCAGTCATGATTCAGATGCAAACAAACCTCGACGTCGCGGATAATTCCGGCGCCCGTCGTGTCATGTGCATCAAGGTGCTGGGCGGCTCGAAGCGGAAATACGCTTCCGTGGGCGACATCATCGTGGTGTCGATCAAGGAAGCGATCCCGCGCGGCCGCGTCAAGAAGGGCGATGTGATGAAGGCGGTCGTGGTTCGCACGGCCAAGGACATCCGCCGCCCGGACGGCAGCGTGATCCGTTTCGACAAGAACGCAGCCGTTCTCGTCGACAACAAGAAAGAGCCGATCGGCACGCGTATCTTCGGACCGGTTCCGCGCGAACTCCGCGCCAAGAACCACATGAAGATCATCTCGCTCGCGCCTGAAGTGCTGTAAGGAGCCGGACCAATGCAAAAGATTAGAAAAGGCGACAAGGTCGTCGTGCTGGCCGGCAAGGACAAGGGCCGTTCGGGCGAAGTCCTCTCGGTGCAGCCGAAGGACGACACCGCGCTGGTGCGCGGCGTCAACCTGATCCGTCGTCACCAGAAGCAGTCCCAGTCCCAAGAGGGCGGGATCATCACCAAGGAAGCGCCGATCCAGCTGTCGAACATCGCGCTGGCCGACCCCAAGGATGGTAAGCCGACCCGCGTCGGCTTCATCTTCCAGAAGGACGGCAAGAAGGTGCGCGTCGCCAAGCGCTCGGGAGAAGTCATCAATGGCTAAGGCTCAAACCAAGCAGGCAACTGCCCAGAACACGCCCCGCCTCAAGCAGGTCTATAACGAGACCATCCGCAAGGCGCTGCAGGAGCAGTTCGGCTACGACAACGAGATGCAGGTTCCGCGCATCGACAAGATCGTGCTGAACATGGGCGTCGGCGAGGCGACCGGCGATTCGAAGAAGCCTTCGATCGCGGCGGAAGACCTTGCGATGATCGCCGGCCAGAAGGCTGTCGTCACCCGCGCCCGCAACTCGATCGCCGGCTTCAAGGTCCGCGAGAAGATGCCGATCGGCGCCAAGGTCACGCTGCGCAAGGAACGCATGTACGAGTTCCTCGATCGTCTCGTGAACATCGCACTGCCGCGCGTCCGCGACTTCCGCGGGCTCAACCCGAAGAGCTTCGATGGCCGTGGCAACTATGCCATGGGCATCAAGGAACACATCGTGTTTCCGGAGATCAACTACGACAAGGTTGATCAGATCTGGGGCATGGACGTCATCGTTTGTACGACTGCGAAGACGGACGACGAAGCCAGGGCATTGCTCAAGGCCTTCAACTTCCCCTTCCGCCAGTAACGGCAGCGAGAAAAGGAAAAATCTGAAATGGCAAAGACCAGCTCAGTCGAGAAGAACAACAGGCGCCGCAAGCTTGCGGACCAGTTCGCTGCCAAGCGCAAGGTGCTCAAGGCGATCATCATGGATCAGTCCAAGCCGATGGAAGAGCGCTTCCGCGCTCAGCTGAAGCTTTCGGCGCTGCCGCGCAACTCGGCCAAGACCCGCATCCGCAACCGCTGCGAAGTCACCGGACGTCCGCGTGCCTATTATCGCAAGCTCAAAGTATCGCGTATCGCGCTTCGTGATCTCGGCAATAACGGCCAGATCCCGGGCCTGGTCAAGTCGAGCTGGTAAGGAGGACATAACATGTCATTGAGCGATCCTCTCGGCGATATGCTGACCCGCATCCGCAACGCGTATGGCCGTAAGAAGTCGAGCGTTTCGACGCCGGCCTCGCGCCTGCGTACCCGCGTCCTCGACGTGCTGAAGGCCGAAGGCTATATCCGCGACTACAGCCAGACCGACTTCGACAACGGCAAGTCCGAAATCGAGATCGAGCTGAAGTATTTCGACGGTGCGCCGGTGGTGCGCGAAATCGCCCGTGTCTCGAAGCCCGGCCGCCGCGTCTACGTTTCGGCCAAGTCGATACCGCACGTCGCCAACGGCCTCGGCATCGCCATCCTTTCGACGCCGAAGGGCGTGATGGCCGACCACGAAGCGCGCGAACAGAATGTCGGCGGGGAAATCCTCTGCCAGATCTTCTGATCTGTACGTGACCCCAATTGGAAACCGGTTTCGGGATCAAATCCCGAAGCCGAGACCTGAAACAAGAGAAGTGACGAGGACAACAAAATGTCTCGTATTGGAAAGAAGCCCGTTTCGCTGCCGCAGGGCGTGACCGCGACCGTCAACGGCCAGACCGTGACGGCGAAGGGTCCGAAGGGCGAGCTGAAGTTCGTGGTGAACGACGAAGTGCTGGTCAAGATGGAAGGCAGCGAGATCGCTGTCCAGCCGCGCGACCAGACCAAGACCGCCCGCTCCAAATGGGGCATGTCGCGCACGCAGATCGTCAACATCCTGCAGGGCGTCAAGGACGGCTTCGAAAAGAAGCTCGAGATCACCGGCGTCGGCTATCGTGCCGCCATGCAGGGCAAGAACCTGCAGCTGGCGCTCGGCTTCAGCCATGACGTCGTCTACGAAACGCCGCAGGGCGTGACGATTTCGGTGCCGAAGCCGACGGAAATCACCGTGACCGGCATCGACAAGCAGCAGGTCGGCCAGGTTGCCGCCGAGATCCGCGAGTATCGCAGCCCCGAGCCCTACAAGGGCAAGGGTGTCCGCTATGCTGGCGAGAAGATCGTCCGCAAGGAAGGCAAGAAGAAGTAATTTTAACGCCGCGGGGAGCGGTCGCGGGAGGCGCTTCGCCTACCGCATATGGTTGCCCCCGTTTTTTGAAGGCAAGGAACTGATATCATGGGCTCGAAAGAATCCACCCAACGCCGCGCTCAGCGCGTCCGCCGCCAGATCAAGAAAGTTGCCGGCGATCGTCCGCGCCTGTCGGTCCATCGCACGTCGAAGAACATCTACGTCCAGGTCATCGACGACGCCAAGGGCCACACCATCGCCGCTGCTTCGACGCTCGAGAAGGAGCTCAAGGGTTCGCTCAAGACCGGCGCCGACACCGCGGCCGCAGCTGCCATCGGCAAGCTGATCGCCGAGCGTGCCTCGAAGGCCGGCGTCAAGGAAGTCGTCTTCGACCGCGGTGCCTACATCTACCACGGCCGCGTCAAGGCGCTTGCCGAGGCTGCCCGTGAAGGTGGTCTGAGCTTCTAAAGCATGATCCCGAACCGGAGGTCAGCGCAGCAAAAAGTTGCAGACTTTTCGGATAGGATCATGCGAAGGAAAAAAGAGCTTTCGCCCCCGGCGACCCACAGAGGCGCCGGATATCATCATCAACCGTGCTTCCGGAAAAAAACAAGGAACAGGATATGGCACAGGAACGTAGGGATGGCGGCCGCGGCCGTGATCGCGAAGAGCGCGACGACGGCATGGTCGACAAGCTCGTCCACATCAACCGTGTCGCCAAGGTCGTCAAGGGCGGCCGGCGCTTCGGCTTTGCAGCGCTCGTCGTCGTCGGCGACCAGAAGGGCCGCGTCGGCTTCGGTCACGGCAAGGCGCGCGAAGTGCCGGAGGCGATCCGTAAGGCGACCGAATCGGCCAAGCGCGACATGATCTTCGTGCCGCTGCGCTCGGGCCGCACGCTGCACCATGACGTCGAGGGACGCTGGGGCGCGGGACGTGTTCTGCTGCGCGCTGCCAAGCAAGGTACCGGCATCATCGCCGGCGGCCCGATGCGCGCCGTCTTCGAGACGCTCGGCATGCATGACGTGGTCGCCAAGTCGATGGGTTCTTCGAACCCCTACAACATGGTTCGCGCCACATTCGACGCGTTGAAGAGCCAGATGCATCCGAAGGATGTGGCTGCTGCGCGCGGCATTAAGTATTCGACCCTTCAGGCCCGCCGCGGCACCGCCGTTGCGGCTGAAGAATAGTCGAAGCTGACCAGGGATCTGACCATGGCCAAGAAAGCAACCAAGACCATCACCGTCGAGCAGATCGGCTCGCCGATCCGCCGGCCGAAGGAGCAGCGCGCAACGCTGGTCGGCCTCGGCCTCAACAAGATGCACAAGCAGCGCACGCTGGAGGATACGCCCTCGGTGCGCGGCATGATCGCTGCCGTCCAGCATCTCGTCCGCGTCGTGGACGAGGGCTGAGCCAGAGCGCAGGAGAACCCAGATGAAACTCAACGATCTGCGTGACAAGGACGGCGCGACGCATTCCAAGAAGCGTCTTGGCCGTGGCATCGGCTCCGGTTCGGGCAAGACCGCCGGTCGCGGCGTCAAGGGCCAGAAGGCGCGCTCCGGCGTCGCCGTCAACGGCTTCGAGGGTGGCCAGATGCCGCTCTACCGTCGTCTGCCGAAGCGCGGCTTCAACAATATCTTCGCCAAGAGCTTCACCGTTGTGTCGCTGGCCCGCATCCAGGCTGCGCTCGATGCCAAGAAGCTCGATGCTAAGACAGTTGTGACGGCCGAGGCGCTGGTTGCGGCCGGCGTCATCCGTCGCGTCAAGGACGGCGTGCGCATCCTTTCGGACGGCGACATCAAGGCCAAGCTTGCCTTCGACGTGGCCGGAGCCTCCAAGGCCGCGGTCGAGAAGATCGAAAAGGCCGGCGGTTCGGTGAAGTTGCCTGAGAAAGCAGCCGCCGAGTAACGGCAATTTGAAGCACGGTCGGCAAAGGTGGAATTCGGTTTTGCCTTCGGTCGTGCTTTGATCCGACAGATGTGGCGGCCGCATCAACGCGGCCGCTTGCATGTTTGCAGTCCGGAGCTTATCTCGTGAGCTTCGGTGACACGCGCCGCCTGAGCTGCGGGCATCGAGCGTGACCAAGCGGAGAATCAGGCATGGCTTCGGCTGCTGAACAACTAGCCTCGAATCTGAATTTTTCGGCCTTCGCCAAAGCCGAGGATCTGAAGAAGCGCATCTGGTTCACCATCGGCGCGCTGCTCGTTTACCGCCTTGGCACCTATATCCCGCTGCCCGGCATCAATCCCGACGCTTTCGCCCAGGCCTTCTCGTCGCAGAGCAAGGGCGTACTCGGCATGTTCAACATGTTCGCCGGTGGCGCCGTGCAGCGCATGGCGATCTTTGCCCTCGGCATCATGCCCTATATCTCCGCCTCCATCATCATGCAGCTGATGACCTCGGTCATTCCTTCGCTGGAAGCGCTGAAGAAGGAGGGCGAGCAGGGTCGCAAGATCATCAACCAGTACACGCGCTACGGCACCGTGCTTCTGGCGCTGGTCCAGGCCTATGGCATTTCGGTCGGGCTTGAGGGCGGCAATGGCATCGTCAACGATCCCGGCATGTTCTTCCGCATCTCCACCGTCGTCACGCTGGTCGGCGGTACCATGTTCCTGATGTGGCTTGGCGAGCAGATCACCGCCCGCGGCATCGGCAACGGCATTTCGCTGATCATCTTCTCCGGCATCGTCGCCGGCCTGCCGCGCGCCATCTCCGGCACGCTGGAGCTTGGCCGCACCGGCGCACTGTCGACCGGCCTGATCCTGGCGATCATCGTGCTCGCCATCGTCGTCATCGCGCTGATCGTCTTCTTCGAGCGCGCCCAGCGCCGCCTGCTGATCCAGTATCCCAAGCGCCAGGTCGGCAATCGCATGTTCCAGGGCGATACCTCGCATCTGCCGCTGAAGCTCAACACGTCCGGCGTCATTCCGCCGATCTTCGCCTCGTCGCTGCTGCTGCTTCCGGCAACGGTTGCCGGCTTCTCGCAGACGACCAATATGCCTGCCTGGGCGAGCACCATCCTGGCGGCGCTCGGCCACGGCCAGCCGCTCTATATGGCCTTCTACGCTGCCATGATCGTGTTCTTCGCCTTCTTCTATACGGCGATCGTCTTCAATCCGAAGGACACCGCCGACCAGCTCAAGAAGCATTCGGGCTTCATCCCGGGCTATCGTCCGGGCGAGCGCACTGCGGACTATATCGACTATGTGCTCACCCGCATCACCGTCGTCGGCGCCATCTATCTGGTGCTGGTGTGTCTGCTGCCCGAGTTCCTGATTTCAGCGACTGGCGTACCGTTCTACCTTGGTGGCACTTCGCTCCTGATCGTGGTCAGTGTAACGCTCGATACGGTGGCGCAGATTCAGGGTCACCTGATCGCGCACCAGTATGAGGGCCTGATCAAGAAGTCGAAGCTGCGCGGGGGGAAGAAGGCCAGATGAGGTTGATATTGCTTGGACCGCCGGGGGCGGGCAAGGGGACACAAGCACTGAGACTGGTAGAAAGACACGGCATCCCACAGCTTTCCACGGGGGACATGCTGCGTGCTGCTGTTCAGGCCGGCACCGAAGTCGGCAGGCGAGCCAAGGCGGTGATGGATGCTGGTGAACTGGTGTCCGACGCTATCGTCAACGCCATCGTGGCCGAGCGCATCGATCAAGCCGATTGCGCAAACGGCTTCATCCTTGACGGATACCCGCGAACCCTGGTGCAAGCGGACGCCGTTGAGGAAATGCTTTCGGATCGCGGGCTGGAGCTAGACGCGGTCATCGAATTTGTCGTCGACGACAAGGCGCTGGTTGGCCGAATCGTCAAACGCGCCGAGGACGCCAAGGCCGCAGGCCTGCCGGTGCGCAAGGACGACAGCCCAGCGGTGTTCGAAGAACGCTTGAGGGAATATTACAAGAAAACCTCGCCGCTGATCGGCTACTACTACGCCAAGGGCAAGCTCAGGGGCGTCGATGGCATGGCCGACATCGATGCGGTGACGCAGCAGATCGAGGCGGTGCTCAGGGCGACGACCCGGCAGGTTGGCCAGGCGGCCGGCTAGAGAAACGAACGATTGCGCTTGACTGGAGCGGTCCGCTGGGGTATGGCGGCCCGTCTTCCTATCAGGCATGAGGCTTGCTTGTCCGCAAGGGCAAGGCAGGCCGCTTTGAACTGGAAACTCCCGCAAGGGCCGGCCTCCACCGGACGCGGGGCAACTTGAAGCGCCGGCTCGTCCGGCCTATATGGAGAAGAGAAGAACATGGCTCGTATAGCCGGCGTCAACATTCCTACCAACAAGCGCGTCGTCATTGCGCTTCAATACATTCACGGCATTGGCAAGAAGTTCGCCCAGGAGATCGTCGACAAGGTCGGCATCCCGGCCGAGCGCCGCGTCAACCAGCTGACCGACGCGGAAGTGCTGCAGATCCGGGAGACCATCGACCGCGACTACCAGGTCGAGGGCGACCTGCGCCGCGAAGTGTCGATGAACATCAAGCGGCTCATGGACCTCGGCTGCTACCGCGGCCTGCGTCACCGCCGCTCGCTGCCGGTTCGTGGCCAGCGCACGCACACCAATGCGCGCACCCGCAAAGGCCCAGCCAAGTCGATTGCCGGAAAGAAGAAGTAATTTAGGGCAGTAAGAGAGTAGGGCAGTAAGGCAATAGGAACGGCAGACATACTGCCCTACTGCCATATTCCCCTACTGCCTTCTCCCTGGTGGAGCCGCTGGCATTACGGCGGTGTAGAGATCAACTGAAAGGACTATCATGGCCAAGGAAGCCGCTCGTGTTCGCCGTCGCGAACGCAAGAACATCTCGTCGGGCGTTGCCCACGTCAATTCGACCTTCAACAACACGATGATCACCATCACCGACGCGCAGGGCAATTCCATTGCCTGGTCGTCGGCCGGAGCCCAGGGCTTCAAGGGATCGCGCAAGTCGACCCCTTTCGCTGCCCAGATGGCCGCCGAAGATGTTGCCAAGAAGGCTCAGGAACACGGCATGCGCATGCTCGAGGTCGAGGTCTGTGGACCCGGCTCCGGTCGTGAATCGGCGCTGCGGGCGCTGCAGGCAGCAGGCTTCACCATCACCTCGATCCGTGATGTGACGCCGATCCCGCACAATGGCTGCCGCCCGCGCAAGAAGCGCCGCGTCTAAAGAGAATTTACCGAACGCCGCGCGAGCGCCTCAAGGGCGCTCCTCCACGGCATTCCAGGTCGCCCGCCACGATTGGATGGTGGCGGGACAACGGAAGGAAAGCACTATGATCCAGAAAAATTGGCAGGAACTGATCAAGCCGAACAAGATCGAGTTCTCGTCGAAGAAGAAGACGCTGACCACGCTGGTCGCCGAGCCGCTCGAGCGCGGCTTCGGCCTCACCCTCGGCAACGCGCTGCGCCGCGTGCTTCTGTCTTCGCTGCGTGGCGCGGCTGTGACCGCCGTGCAGATCGACGGCGTTCTGCATGAATTCTCGTCCATCGCCGGCGTGCGCGAGGACGTGACCGACATCGTGTTGAACATCAAGGAAATCGCCATCCGCATGGAAGGCGATGGCCCCAAGCGCATGGTCGTGCGCAAGCAGGGACCGGGCGCGGTTCTCGCCGGCGACATCCAGACGGTCGGCGACGTCGAGATCCTCAATCCCGACCACGTCATCTGCACGCTGGACGAAGGCGCTGAGATCCGCATGGAATTCACCGTCGACACCGGCAAGGGCTATGTGCCGGCCGACCGCAACCGCGCCGAAGACGCGCCGATAGGGCTGATCCCGGTCGACAGCCTGTATTCGCCGGTCAAGAAGGTCTCCTACAAGGTCGAGAACACCCGTGAGGGGCAGGTTCTCGATTATGACAAGCTGACCATGACCATCGAGACCGATGGTTCGATCTCGGGCGAGGACGCGGTGGCCTTCGCCGCTCGCATCCTGCAGGACCAGCTCGGCCTGTTCGTCAATTTCGACGAGCCGCAGAAGGAAGTCGCTGCCGAACAGGTTACCGAGCTTGCCTTCAACCCGGCGCTGCTCAAGAAGGTCGACGAACTCGAGCTTTCGGTGCGTTCGGCCAACTGCCTGAAGAACGACAACATCGTCTATATCGGCGATCTAATCCAGAAGACCGAAGCCGAGATGCTGCGCACCCCGAACTTCGGCCGCAAGTCGCTGAACGAGATCAAGGAAGTCCTGGCGGCGATGGGCCTGCATCTCGGCATGGAAGTGCCGGACTGGCCGCCGGAAAACATCGAAGACCTCGCCAAGCGTTACGAAGATCAATACTGAGGCTCAGGCCTCTTGAACCCGCAATGAAGGAGAAGAGCCATGCGCCACGGATTTAAAGGCCGCCGGTTCGCCCGCAGCATAAGCCATCGCAAGTCGATGTTTGCCAACCTTGCCGTGTCGCTTATCGAGCACGAGCAGATCCTCACCACGCTGCCGAAGGCGAAGGATCTGCGTCCGATCGTCGAGAAGCTGGTGACGCTCGGCAAGCGCGGCGACCTGCACGCCCGCCGCCAAGTGATTGCCCAGATCGGCAATGAGGGCGTCGTCAAGCGTCTGTTCGACACAATCGCGCCACGTTACGCCACTCGCAATGGCGGCTATCTGCGCATCATGAAGGCCGGCTTCCGTCACGGTGACAATGCCGCAATGGCCGTCATCGAATTCGTCGACCGCGACACCTCGGCCAAAGGCGCCGGCGACCGCGCCCGCATCGAGGCCGAAGGCACCGAAGAGGAAGCCGCAGCCGCATAAGCTTCGGTTTTGCTGAGAAGTTCAAAGGGGCCTGCGGGCCCCTTTTCGTTTGGGCGATATGTGTTGCCTAACAAGGGCAAGGTACTCGTTTCCGGTCAGAACTTTCCAGTCGAGTTCTATTCTCCTCTGCTCGGAACTTGGATGTCGGTATGAGTAGATGCTGTCGACCACCGTTCTCCGGTCGATATCACTGATGATCTGCGCGACGGATGTTTTGCTCAGATATCGTTCGATTTCGCCGTTCTCGATAAAGTCGATATCGACGCGAAAAAAAATATGGACAAGGCCAGCGCAGAGATCCAGCGTGAACTCCCAGTCTGAAAATTTGGCATAGAAAATCTTCACCTCGTCCGGGGCCCACAAGCCAGCTTCCAGGAATTCCGAGGGCTTCGTTCTGCCATTGAGCCCTTCCATCGAAAGGACGAACTGGTCCGTTATGCGTTCGGTCTTGCCGCGAATTGCATGCACATGTTCGATCTGAAACCAATCCAGCTCATGTGGCGGGTCTTTGTCGAATGAGGCCTCAAGCGTTCCGTAAAACCAGTATTCGGGCACCGCCTCAGCATACTCGGTTAGCCAGTCGTCCGGCGCACCAAGCACTTTGGCAATTTCGATCATCTTCATTCCGGGGTACACGGGCCCCAAAGTGCCGGTCTTCAAAAAATCACGGAATGAAACGAGCTGTTTTTTCATGAGCGTTGACGCGGCTTTCGGGGTCACGTCGACCTATAACTGCTTTGCCGCGCAAAATAATCGGATTTCAGCGGCTTAGCCTTTCATTTTGCACAATCGTCAGGACAATGGCGCCCGACTTGGAGGATTCGGAATGCGCGTTAAACGGCTGTCCCTTGTTCTGATCTGCGCCTTGATGGCGCTGGCCGTCGTGCCGGCGGCCAGGCACGCGCTGGCGGAGGAGACCAAGCCAGATCCCGGTCTGTCCGACGTGCTGACCGATCTGCTGCATGGCGTCGAAGGCGAAAACGCCACCTCCGGCCCCGACAAGCGCGTGCCGTTCGGCCGCGAGGAGGTGCAGCTGTCCTTCGCGCCGCTGGTCAAGCAGACGGCCCCGGCCGTGGTCAATGTCTACGCCTCGCAAACCGCCAAGGTGACGTCGCCCTTTGATGGCGATCCGTTCTTCGAGGAGTTCTTCGGCCGCTCGCAGCCGCGCGCGCAGTCTTCGCTCGGTTCGGGGGTGCTGGTCGATCCGACCGGCGTCGTGGTCACCAATTTCCACGTCGTCAAGGACGCCGACCAGGTCAAGGTCGCGACCGCCGACGGGCGCGAATTCGACAGCAAGGTGCTGCTCAAGGATGAGACGCTCGACCTCGCCGTGCTCAAGATTTCTTCCGACAAGCCGTTCCCGGTGATCGCCATTGGCGATTCCGACGCGCTCGAGGTCGGCGACCTGGTGCTGGCGATCGGCAATCCGTTCGGTGTCGGCCAGACCACCACCAGCGGCATCATTTCGGCTGTGGCGCGCAGCCATATCGGCGTCTCCGATTCCAGCTTCTTCATCCAGACCGACGCCGCCATCAACCCGGGCAATTCCGGTGGCGCGCTGGTCAACATGGGTGGTCAACTGATCGGCATCAACACTGCGATCTATAGCCGTAGCGGCGGCTCGATCGGTATCGGCTTTGCCATCCCTTCGAACATGGTTCGCGCCTTCGCCGATGCGGCCAAGGCCGGGCTCGACTTCTTCGAGCGGCCGTATGTCGGTGCCGAGTTCGAGGCGGTGACGCCGCAGATTGCCGAATCGCTCGGCATGGACAAACCGGCCGGCTCGCTGGTTTCTTCGGTCGAAGAGGCAGGACCCGCTGCCAAGGCAGGGCTCAAGCCTGGTGACGTGGTGCTGTCGCTCAACGGCAAGCCGGTCGAGAGCGTCGGGGCGCTGGACTACCGGATGGCGACGCTGTCGATCGGTACGAATGCCAGCTTCGGCGTTCTGAGCAAGGGTCAGCAGGCGACGATGGACATCGCGCTGGAACGGCCGCCTGAGGGCGCCAAAGCTGCGGAGCTCACATTGCGCGGCCGTAGCCCGTTTTCCGGTGCCAGGGTTGCCGAACTATCGCCACGGCTTGCCCAGCGGCTTGGTCTGCGCACCGATGTCAAAGGCGTCACCGTCGTCGATATCAACCGCGATTCGCCCGCTGCCGATTTTGGTTTCCAGCCGGGCGACATCGTGCGTGAGGTCAATGGCCTGACGATCGACAAGGCGGCGACCCTGGAACAGATAGCCCAGCAGGATACACGCTGGTGGCGCTTTACCGTCGAGCGCGGCGGGCAGATACTGCGCCAGGTGTTGCGTTACTAAGCCCGACGTAAGCATGGTCGGGCTCCAGGCAGAAGAAGTTGCATGGCCGATCTGTTCAGTGTCGATGAACCGGAAAAGACGCCGCCCGGCAGGCCGCTGGCCGACCGTCTGCGCCCGAAGAACCTCGGCGAGGTCGTCGGCCAGGAGCATCTGACCGGTCCCGACGGCGCGCTGACGCGGCTGATCGGCTCCGGCTCGCTCGGCTCGATGATCTTCTGGGGCCCGCCCGGCACCGGCAAGACCACGGTCGCACGGCTGCTTGCCGGCGAGACAAGCCTCGCTTTCGAACAGATCTCGGCCGTGTTTTCCGGCGTTGCCGACCTGAAGAAAGTGTTCGAGGCAGCGAAGCTGCGCCGCTCCAACGGCCGCCAGACACTGCTGTTCGTCGACGAGATCCATCGCTTCAACCGCGCCCAGCAGGACAGTTTTCTGCCCGTGATGGAAGACGGCACCGTCGTGCTGGTCGGCGCCACCACGGAGAACCCGTCCTTCGAGCTTAACGCCGCGCTGCTGTCGCGCGCACGCGTCCTGGTCTTTCACTCGCTCGGCGAGGACAGCATCGCCAAGCTCCTGGCGCGGGCCGAGGAGGCAGAGGGCAGGGCGCTGCCGCTCGATGACGAGGCGCGGGCGATGCTCATCCGCATGAGCGACGGCGACGGCCGCGCGGCGCTGACACTGGCTGAAGAGGTCTGGCGTGCCGCCAAATCAGGTGAGGTGTTTGGCGCCGAGGCGTTACAGCGCATCGTCCAGCGCCGCGCGCCGATCTACGACAAGGGCCAGGACGGCCATTACAATTTGATCTCCGCCTTGCACAAATCGGTGCGCGGCTCCGACCCCGACGCAGCACTCTACTATCTGGCTCGCATGTTCGACGCCGGCGAGGATCCGCTCTATCTCGGGCGCCGGTTGGTGCGCATGGCGATGGAGGATGTCGGGCTGGCCGACCCGCAGGCACTCGTCGTCGCCAACGCCGCCAAGGAAGCCTACGACTATCTGGGCTCGCCCGAGGGCGAACTGGCCTTCGCCGAGGCTACCGTCTATCTCGCTACCGCGCCGAAATCCAATGCAGTCTATACCGCATTCAAGGCCGCCACACAGGCGGCCAAGGAATTCGGTTCGCTGCTGCCGCCCAAGCACATTCTCAATGCGCCGACCAAGCTGATGAAACAGGAAGATTACGGCGCCGGCTATCGCTACGACCACGACGAGCCCGACGCTTTTTCCGGCCAGGACTATTTTCCTGAGAAGATGGGAAGGCAGACATTCTACGATCCGCCCGAGCGCGGCTTCGAGCGCGATATCAGGAAGCGGCTGGACTATTGGGCGAAGCTGCGCAGCGAGCGGGAAAAGTAGCTGCCAGTCGCACACTGGTGTGATCGCCGTTGTCTGATGGGATAAAAAACCCTATCAAGATGCGCCTTCGGCCGGCGGCAGGCCAGAAACGTACCGACGATATTCAGAACGGAATCGCGCCTGGCGCGTGGAAAAATGACAAAAAAATCCCGCAAAACCCTTCGGAAGTTCGCCATAGCCATTCCGCTGCTGGCGCTCGGCTTCTATGTCATTCCCATTCTGACGACGATTTTCATCGTCCTCGGCCTGATCGACGTGTTGCGCAACGACAACAAGAATTGGGCGCTGTTCAGTGGTTATTTCCTGGGCAACGGCATCTTCACCTGGCTGCTTTCGCCCTTCAATCTGCTGGTGGATCTGCTGTGCTATAGAAACCGCGGTGTCTGGAAATTGGACCAGTTTCCTCCGGACTACCAGCGCGAGGTCAACGAGGTCCTGGATGTCTTCAAGGCACGCAAGGACGAGATCATCGCCGACATCGACGCCAATTTCGGCAGCGGCCGGCGCGGCATGTATGTCTATCAGTGGTATGGCAAGCACAAAATAGACAACGTCGCCGAATTCAACAAGGATTTCAAATACATCAAGACGATTGCCGTCTCTGTGTTCAGCGGCAGGGAATCGACTTCCTGGCACTTTGGCCCGCTCCGGCTCAGCCTGCGCATTCTCTACAACCTCATCCCGGTGAAATCGGAAGTGTTCGTCCAGTGTGGCAGCGCCAAGAATTACTGGCACGAGAACCCGCTGTTCATCTTCGACGACACGCTGCTTCATCGCTCGGTCAACGAGTATGACGGGCGCCGCTACTGCGTGTTCATGGACATCATTCGCCCATCGCCGTTTCCCGGTCTGATCTCGACGCTCCTCGCCATTGTTTCGGTCAGCGTCGAGCGCATCAATGCCATGTTCTACAAGAACTGGAAGATGATCGCCTCCAACAAGCCGAAGAAGGTCGGAGCTGCCTGACACCGTAGCGTAACTGGCGCGAGGGAGCACGATGTATCATCTGTTGCTTGTCTGTCTTGGTGGCGCGATCGGTGCAATGGCCCGCTTCTTCCTGTCCGGCTTCGTCGCCCGCCGGGTCGGCGAGACCTTTCCTTGGGGCACGATGGTCGTCAATGTGTCGGGGGCGTTTGCAATCGGCGTCGTTGCGCATGCCGTGGCGCGCGACGGCATGCCTGCCCTTTGGGCCTTTGTCGTCACCGGCGGCCTCGGCTGCTACACCACGGTCTCTTCATTCAGCCTGCAGACGCTGGCGCTGGCGCGTGAGGGCGAATGGCTGCGCGCCGGCGGAAATGTGCTGCTTTCGGTTTTCCTGAGCCTCGGCGGCGTGACGCTGGGCTTTGCCGCGGGAAGTCTTCTGATTGGCAGCGGGGCGCCATGAGCGGCCCGCAGAAGCTCCGCTCCGACGGGAGGATGGCGGGGCGTGCGGCGCGCCTCATTGGCTGGCGCCGAACGAGCCAAACGGTTCGTATCTATGCGACCGTGGCCGCTGGCAGCATGATCGGCGGCGTGCTGCGGGCGCTCGCCTCATTGGCGAGCATCGCCTGGTGGGGCACTGGATTTCCCTTCGGCACGCTCCTCGTCAACATTGTCGGCTCATTCCTCATCGGCTTCTATGCGACATTGACGGGACCGGATGGTCGCGTCTTCGCCAGTCCGCTGCAGCGCCAGTTCTTCATGGCCGGCTTCTGCGGTGGCCTGACGACCTTCTCCGCTTTCAGCCTTGAAACACTCACCCTCGCGCAAAGCGGGAAGCTTGTGGCGGCGGCACTCAATATCGCGATCTCCGTGATGGCCTGGCTTGCCGCCGTCTGGCTTGGCCACATCTTTGCAGTGCGCCTCAACCGGCTGAGAGGATCCTGGCAATGAAGATACCACCACAGGCACAATTGCTGCGCATATTTATCGGCGAAAACGACAGGGCAGATGGCCGTCCGCTGTATGAGGTCATCGTGCTGAAGGCCCGCGAAATGCAGATTGCCGGCGCGACCGTCCTGCGCGGGGCGATGGGATTTGGCCATTCCAGCCGACTTCACACCACGAAGATCCTCCGTCTCTCGGAGGATCTTCCCCTTGTCATCGAGATCGTCGACGACGAGGAAAAATTGGCCGCTTTTCTGCCCGTGCTTGAAACAATCATGACAAGTGGCTTGATCACGCTGGAGAAAGTTCAGGTTCTGCAATATGGAACCGACAACGAATAACCGAGTGAGATTGCGGGTGCCGGCGAATGCCGTTGCATGTTCGCAAAACGGCGATTGGAATCATGGCAGGCGTTGAACAGATCACAGTGGATACCGGCGAGGCGGGCATGCGGCTCGACCGCTGGTTCAAGACCCATTTTCCCGGTCTCGGTTTCGGTCATCTGCAGAAGCTGCTGCGTTCCGGCCAGATCCGGGTCGACGGCGGCAGGGTGAAGGCCGATACACGCGTCGAAGCCGGCCAGACGGTGCGTGTGCCGCCGCTCGAAGTGGACAAGAAAGGCGAAAGCCCGCTCACCGGCCATTCGATACGCAACCAGGGCGATGCCGATGTCTTGGCCAAGATGCTGATCCATGAGGACCCGAAGGTCTTCGTCTTCAACAAGCCGGCCGGCCTAGCGGTTCAGGGCGGTTCGGGCGTTACCCGCAATGTCGACGACATGCTGGAAGCCTGGCGCAACCAGAAGGGCGAGAAGCCGCGCCTGGTGCACCGGCTCGACCGCGACACGTCGGGTGTGCTGGTTGTCGCCCGTACAAGGCTCGCCGCCATGAAGCTCGCCGAAGCGTTCCGGGCGCGTGAGACGAAGAAAACCTACTGGGCGCTGGTCAAAGGTGTGCCGCCGAAGCGCGAGGACAAGATCTCGACCTGGTTGATCAAGGAACCGACGCCCGACGGCGATCGCGTGCGCATCGCCAAGCATGGCGAAAAGGGTGCCGACCACGCCGTGTCCTACTACCGTGTCATCGAGCAGGCTGCACAGACGATGACCTGGCTGGAGATGGAGCCGTATACCGGCCGCACCCACCAGCTTCGTGTCCATGCCGCGCATATCGGCTGCCCGATCATCGGCGACCCCAAATATTTCGAGGCCGACACCAATTGGGATTTTCCCGGCGGCATGCAGAACCGCCTGCATCTGCACGCCCGCCGCATCGTCATCCCGCATCCCGATAAGGGGTTTGTCGACGTCACCGCGCCGATGCCGCCGCACATGCGCCAGAGCTGGAACCTGATCGGCTTCGACGACGCAAGCGCGGAGGACTAGGGCCGGTGGGCGTCGCCACAGATACGCTCGACCGCCGTGACGCGGTCGATCTGGCGGCCGCCGCCATCATGGTCGGGCTGACCTTTTCCTGGGGCCTGAACTACGTCGCCGCCAAGATCTCCTATGCCGGCTACGATCCCGTTTTCCTATCGATCGCCCGCTCGGTGATCGGCGGCCTGTGTGTTTTCGGCTGGTGCCGCTGGCGCGGCATCGCGCTGTTCACGCCCGACAAGACTCTCGTCGCCGGCATTCTGGCAGGCGCGCTTTTCGGTCTCGAGTTCCTGTTTCTGTATGTCGGGCTCGAGCACACCACCGTCGTGCGCAACACCTTGCTGGTCAACACCATGCCGTTCTGGATGCTGGTCGGCGGCCATTTCCTGCTGGACGAAAGCATCACGGCACGCAAGCTCGTTGGGCTTCTGCTCGCTTTCGCCGGGCTGGTCGCGGTGTTTTCCGACAAACTGAGCGCTAATGGTGGCGAGACGTTGAGCGGCGACCTGCTCAGTCTCGGCGCCGGCATTCTGTGGGCCGTGACCAACATTGTCATCAAGCGGTCGAAACTGGTGGAGGCCAGCGCCGAAAAGCTGCTGCTCTATCAGCTGGCCGGTGCCGCCGCCGTCGGCATTTTGGTGATGCCCTTTGCCGGGCCGCCGGTCCGCAGCTTTACCCTTCTGCCGACCTTGGCTCTGCTGTTCCAGGCCGTCTACGTCGTCGCCTTCACCTATGTGCTGTGGTTCTGGCTGCTGCGGCGCTACCCTGCATCTGGACTGTCGAGCTTCACCTTCCTGTCGCCGGTCTTCGGCGTGCTCTGCGGCGCCGTGTTCTTGAACGAGCCGTTGACCGTTCGTATCTTCCTGGCACTCGGCCTCATCGCCGCCGGTCTTATCATCGTCAACCGGCCGGCCCGAAAACAAAGCCCCGGATGAGCATGCGCGATATATTGAACGACCTCGAAGCGGGAAAGCAGCTCTCCGATCCGGATCCGGTACGCCGTGCCCAAATCCAGATGAAGACGCACCTGCCGAAACGCTTCTACAAAGCCGTCTCGGTCTCGCCGGTCGAAGATGGTTTTGCCGTCCATCTCGATGGCAAACCCGTCCGTACGCCGGCCAAGGCGCTGCTGGCGCTGCCGACCGAAAAGGCGGCCGCTCTCGTCGCCGAGGAATTCGCCGCACAAGAGGAGACCATCGACCCGGTGACGATGCCGGTGATGCGTCTGGTCAACACCGCAATCGATGGCGTCGCCAGTGATCCCCAGGCGGTGCTGGAGGACATCCTGCGCTTCGCCTCATCCGATCTGCTCTGCTACCGCGCCGATGCACCACAGGGGCTGGTAGACCGGCAGAACCAACATTGGGATCCGGTCATCGACTGGGCGCGCAGCGCGCTCGGCGCCCGGTTCCATCTCGCCGAAGGGGTGATCCATGTCGAGCAGTCGCGCGAGAGTATCGCGCTGCTTGGGCAGCATCTTGCCCAGCGTGCCGATCCGCTGCGCCTTGCCGCCATCCACGTCATGACCTCGCTGACCGGATCGGCGCTGCTGGCGCTGGCTGTCGATTTCGGCGAGCTAGACGGCGAGGCGGCTTGGGCTGCCGGTCATCTCGACGAGGACTGGCAGGCCGAGCAATGGGGCCATGATGCCGAGGCCGTCGCGCGCCGCGCTGCCCGCAAGCGCGACATGATGGCGGCAGCCGGACTGCTCGAAGCTCTCAAAGGCTGACGGCACCGCCTTCTATTTCGCACTGCACATTAGACCAAAGTCATAATCCCAAAGGCGGTCTGCCTCCGGGCACTGCTTTCTGTCATTTTTTGCACCGATGGCTGCACTGAGTCTGCGTTCCGAGGAAACGCGGACGATGACGTGCAGCATCGAGGACTGACGGAATCACACGGGAGGATACACTCATGGCAATGGCATCGACCGCCGGCAAAACAAGCCGCGGCATGACGCGCGAGGAGAAGAAGGTCATCTTCGCTTCCTCGCTCGGCACCATTTTCGAATGGTATGATTTCTATCTCTACGGTGCATTGGCGGCCGCGATCGGCACGGCATTCTTCAACTCCTATCCGGAAACAACGAGAAATATCTTCGTGCTTCTGGCGTTTGCCGCAGGCTTCATCGTTCGCCCGCTCGGTGCCCTGGTGTTCGGCCGTATCGGCGATCTCGTCGGCCGCAAGTACACATTTCTTGTCACCATCATGATCATGGGTCTGTCGACCTTCCTGGTCGGCCTGCTTCCCGGCTCCGCCAGTTGGGGCATTGCCGCGCCGATCATGCTGATTGCGCTCCGTCTGCTGCAGGGTCTGGCGCTTGGCGGCGAATATGGCGGCGCCGCGACCTACGTCGCCGAGCACGCTCCAGATGACCGCCGTGGCTTCTACACCTCATGGATCCAGACCACCGCAACGCTCGGCCTGTTCCTGTCGCTGATCGTGATTCTGATTGTGCAGAATTCCCTCAGCAAGGAAGATTTCACAGCTTGGGGCTGGCGCATTCCGTTCCTGGTTTCCGCGGTCCTGCTCGCCATCTCGGTCTGGATTCGCCTGTCACTTGCCGAGTCTCCGACCTTCCAGCGTATGAAGGCCGAGGGCAAAGGCTCCAAGGCACCCCTGTCCGAAGCCTTCGGCCAGTGGAAAAACGCCAAGATCGCATTGCTGGCACTGCTTGGCCTTACCGCTGGCCAGGCCGTGGTCTGGTACAACGGCCAGTTCTACGCGCTGTTCTTCCTGCAGAACGTGCTCAAGGTCGATCCGCAGTCGGTCAACATCATGATCGCGATCGCGCTGGCGCTTGGCACCATCTTCTTCGTCGTGTTCGGCTGGCTCTCCGACAAGATCGGCCGCAAACCGATCATCATGGCGGGTTTGGCGCTGGCGATCGTCACCACCTTTCCACTGTTCAAGGCACTGACCCGCGCCGCTAATCCCACTCTAGCTACCGCGCAGGAAAATGTTCGAGCAACCGTCACCGCGGCACCGGGCGACTGCAGTTTCCAGTTCAATCTTACCGGAACATGGAAATTCACCAGCTCGTGCGATGTGGCCACGGCATTCCTTGCGAAGAGTTCCGTGCCATACGATGTGGTCACGACAGCCGCGCCCGGAACTGCTGCAACGGTCAAGATCGGCAACGAAACGGCTGAAGCCTATGACGCGGTCGCGGCTGGCGACCAGTTGAAGGCCAAGGAGACAGCCTTCGGCAAGGCAATCAATATCGCCTTACAGGATGGAGGTTATCCTCTAAAGCGTGCGGCATCGAAAGTGGCCGACCAGAAGCTCGACGCTTTTGTGGCTGCCAATCCCGAGCTTAAACTCGATGCCACCGCGATTCGTGCCGGCGAAAAAACGACCGTCCCGACAGACAAGGCAGTCGCGGACAAGATCCTGACCAAGGAAGAAGCGGCTGGCGCAACCGAGGTGACAGTCTACAACATTCCCGCGTCCGGCGCATTTGCCATGTTCGCGGATCCGGCACAGATCAACTGGCCGCTGACTATCGGCATCCTGTTCATCCTGGTTCTGTACGTGACCATGGTTTACGGGCCGATCGCTGCGATCCTGGTCGAGATGTTCCCGACCCGAATCCGGTACACCGGCATGTCGCTGCCTTACCATATTGGCAATGGCTGGTTTGGCGGTTTACTGCCGGTGACCGTCTTCGCGCTGAGCGCGGCTAAGGGCAACATCTACTACGGCCTCTGGTATCCGGTCGCCGTTGCAGCGATGTCGCTGATCATCGGCATGATCTTCGTAAGGGATACGCTCGGAACGGACCTGCATACCAAGCAATAGCCGGCCTGTCCCGGTTCAAAGCAAGGCCCGGCGCGAGCGATCGCGCCGGGCTTTTTCAATTTATCGAGTGCAGGGCTTAGCTCTTCCGATCCTGTTTCGCTTCCTCGATCGCTGCCTCATGATACCAGGCACTTCCGAAATCCGTGCGGTTGCGCAAAGAAGCAAGTTCTGCCGCGAACTTAGCCTTTCCGCTTAAATTTGAGGCAGGCACGCGCGCTGCCACCGGGAACATCAGGATTTTGGCCGACTGACGAGTGGAAGTGATTTCCATTGTCGGTTTCCTTTCTTCGACAGAACCTAGCCGATTCAACCTTTCCCCAAGATAGGTTCAGCAATCGAATTAGGCAATATGATTATAAAAAGATCAATAGTTGCACATTATTTATGCAAACTATGCTTGTGAGTGATCCCAGCGCACCATTGCAGCGGCCCGGCAATTTTGCGCCGATGCGACCTCACTTTTGCCGCATCCGTCGCCGGCGAGAATGGCACACGAATTGCATTTTAGTAATCCGGCAGGTCGGCTGCTGGATAGGCCGGCTCGCCCCGGCGCCATCCAGGGTTCGGTGATCAAGCAACGAGAGGCTAGAATGACGAAATACAAGCTCGAGTACATTTGGCTCGATGGATACACCCCGGTTCCCAATCTCCGCGGAAAGACGCAGGTCAAGGACTATGCCGAGTTTCCGACGCTCGACCAGCTTCCGCTGTGGGGCTTCGACGGTTCTTCGACCATGCAGGCCGAGGGCCACAGCTCCGACTGCGTTTTGAAGCCGGTTGCCGTTTATCCGGATCCCGCCCGCACCAATGGCGCGCTCGTCATGTGCGAGGTCATGATGCCGGACGGCGTGACGCCGCATACGTCCAACAAGCGCGCCACCATTCTCGACGACGAGGGCGCCTGGTTCGGCTTCGAGCAGGAATATTTCTTCTACAAGGACGGCCGTCCGCTCGGCTTCCCCGAGAGTGGCTATCCGGCGCCGCAAGGCCCGTACTACACCGGCGTCGGCTACAGCAATGTTGGCTCCGTCGCCAGGCAGATCGTCGAGGAGCATCTTGACCTTTGCCTTGCCGCCGGCATCAACCATGAAGGCATCAACGCCGAGGTGGCCAAGGGCCAGTGGGAATTCCAGATCTTCGGCAAGGGCTCCAAAAAGGCCGCCGACCAGATGTGGATGGCGCGCTATTTGTTGCAGCGCCTGACCGAGAAGTACGGCATCGATATCGAATATCACTGCAAGCCGCTCGGCGACACCGACTGGAACGGCTCCGGCATGCATGCCAACTTCTCGACCGCCTATATGCGCGAAGTCGGCGGCAAGGGTTATTTCGAGGCGCTGATGGCGGCCTTCGACAAAAACCTGATGGATCACATCGCCGTCTACGGTCCGGACAACGACAAGCGTTTGACCGGCAAGCACGAGACCGCGCCGTGGAACAGGTTCAGCTATGGCATCGCCGACCGCGGCGCCTCGATCCGCGTGCCGCACTCCTTCATCAACAACGGCTACAAGGGCTATCTCGAGGATCGCCGTCCGAACTCGCAGGGCGACCCCTACCAGATCGCCTCGCAGATATTGAAGACGATCGCCTCCGTCCCGACCAGCGCCGAGGTTTCGGCCGCGGCTTGAGCATTCGTCCCGGCGTAGACCTCAGGCCTGCGCCGAGACTTTCTCTCCGATCGCATCGCAATAAAAAAACCCCGGCGTCTCCGCCGGGGTTTTTTGTTGGCTGCAACGATCCGGATCAGACCGAATAGTACATATCGTATTCGACCGGATGCGGGGTCATTTCGAAGCGCATCACCTCGGCCATCTTAAGCTCGATGTAGCTGTCGATCTGGTCGTCGTCGAAGACGCCGCCGGCCTTCAGGAAGCCGCGGTCCTTGTCGAGGCTCTGCAGGGCTTCGCGCAGCGAGCCGCAGACGGTCGGGATCTTCTTCAATTCCTTCGGCGGAAGGTCGTAGAGATCCTTGTCCATCGGCTGTCCCGGGTGGATCTTGTTCTTGATGCCGTCGAGGCCGGCCATCAGCATGGCGGCGAAGGCAAGATAGGGGTTCGCGCCCGGATCGGGGAAGCGGACCTCGACGCGCTTGGCCTTCGGCGACGAGCCGAACGGAATACGGCACGAGGCCGAGCGGTTGCGTGCCGAATAGGCGAGCAGCACCGGCGCTTCATAGCCGGGTACCAGGCGCTTGTAGGAGTTGGTCAGCGGGTTGGTGAAGGCGTTGATCGCCTTGGCATGCTTGATGATACCACCGATGTAGAACAGGCAGCTCTCGGACAGGCCGGCATATTCGTTGCCGGCGAAGGTCGGCTTGCCTTCCTTCCAGATCGACTGGTGGACGTGCATGCCAGAGCCATTGTCGCCGAATACCGGCTTCGGCATGAAAGTGGCCGTCTTGCCGTAGGCGTTGGCGACCTGGTGCACGACATATTTATAGATCAGCATCTTGTCGGCGTTGCGGACCAGCGTGTCGAACTTGATGCCGAGCTCGTGCTGGGCGGCGGCCACTTCGTGATGGTGCTTTTCAACGCGCACGCCCATCTCGGCGAGCACGGTGAGCATTTCCGAGCGCATGTCCTGCGCCGAATCGACCGGCGGCACCGGGAAATAACCGCCCTTGATGCGCGGCCGGTGACCGAGGTTGCCGGTCTCGTAGTCGGTATCGTCATTGGACGGCAATTCGGTCGAATCCAGCCTGAAGCCGGTATTGTAGGGGTCGGCCTTATACTTGACATCGTCGAAGACGAAGAACTCGGCTTCCGGGCCGACGAAGATCTGGTCGCCGATGCCTTCGGCCTTCATGTAGGCCTCGGCTTTCTTGGCGGTGCCGCGCGGATCGCGGTTGTAGGATTCCCCCGAGATCGGATCGAGGATGTCGCACAGGATGACCATGGTCGACTGCGCGAAGAACGGGTCCATATGCACCGTATCGGAATCCGGCATCAGCACCATGTCGGACTCGTTGATCGCCTTCCAGCCGGCGATCGAGGAACCATCGAACATGACGCCATCGGCAAACATGTCTTCCTCGACCTCGACGACATCCATCGTAACGTGCTGCAGTTTGCCCTTCGGATCGGTGAAGCGCAGATCGACGAACTTAACGTCGTTGTCCTTGATCTGCTTCATGATGTCTTTGGCTGTCGTCATGTCCCTGCTTCCCTATGTGATGACGTTTTGAACATGGCCTTTTAACGGGAAAATTCAGACGGCGTCCATGCCGGTTTCGCCGGTGCGAATGCGCACCACTTCCTCGATATTGGAGACGAAGATCTTACCGTCGCCGATGCGGCCGGTCTGGGCCGCCTTGCGGATGGCTTCGATCGCGGCTTCGACCGCATCGTCGCCGAGCACGACTTCGATTTTCACCTTCGGCAGGAAGTCGACGACATATTCGGCGCCGCGATAAAGCTCGGTATGGCCCTTCTGGCGGCCAAACCCTTTGGCCTCGGTAACGGTGATACCTTGCAGGCCGGCCTCCTGAAGCGCTTCCTTCACTTCGTCTAGCTTGAACGGCTTGATGATCGCTTCGATCTTTTTCATGTAAAAAGTGGCCTCCACTGCCAAAAAAGACGGGTTGTGAGCCCCGCTTGCGCCTCAATCAAGCACGAACTGTGCCAATTGATGGGGCGCCGAACGGCCTCACATGATTTGGATACCATGCCACGCGGGAATGTACATTCGCGTCATTCGCAGCGTTGGATGCGCCATGAATGCCGCGAGCCTACACACCGCCGGTCCTGCCGTCCGCACAAAAATTGGGCAGATCGGCTATTTCATGGGCAGCTGCGCGCCGTCGTCCCGAACGATGTACGCCGCCAAATTGCTTGGGGACCTTCGTTGTTTGCGTCGGATCAAAAACTGGACAATGCTTGGGGAAATGATGTGCATGTCGCCCGCATGAGCAATGAGCTTCTGTCTCCGTCCGACATGGCCGAGGCCGACCGGCTGGCGATTGCCGCTGGTCCATTCGACGGCATCGGCCTGATGCGCAATGCCGGTGCTGCGGTTGCTGCCGTAGTACTCAAGCGCTACCCGAACGCAACGCGCGTCCACGTGCTTTGCGGCCCCGGCAACAATGGCGGCGA
Organism: Mesorhizobium sp. M1399; assembly: GCF_040317735.1. Classification (NCBI taxonomy): domain Bacteria; kingdom Pseudomonadati; phylum Pseudomonadota; class Alphaproteobacteria; order Hyphomicrobiales; family Phyllobacteriaceae; genus Mesorhizobium; species Mesorhizobium sp. M1399. The sequence continues at coordinate 31,152 of NZ_JAMYKZ010000027.1, read as the reverse complement.
CGGCTATGTCGTGGCGCGGTTGTTGGCAGAGGCCGGGATGAAGGTCGCCGTTTGGGCCGAAGGCAAGCAGAAAGCGGGGAGCGATGCGGCGTTGGCGGCCGAAGCTTGCGACCTGCCGGTGAACCATATTGCCCATTGTTATCCAGAAGCGGGTGAAGTGGTCGTGGACGCGCTCTACGGTGCAGGTCTGTCGAAGGATATTTCCCTACATGCGTCAGCCGTCTCGGGCCGCAGCGCAGCGGAGAAAGTGCCAGTCGTCTCAATCGACCTGCCATCCGGCGTGTCGGGCGAGAGCGGATTGACCAATGCCTATTTCGACGCTGCGGTGACTGTGACCTTCGTGCGGAAAAAGCCAGGCCATCTACTGATGCCAGGACGCAGTATGTGCGGCGAAATCATTGTCGCTGATATCGGGATTCCGGATGGGATCGTCGACCAACTCAAGATCAAGACGTTCGAGAACACGCCGGACCTCTGGCTACGATGGGAGTTTCCGAGAACGTCTGCCGATACGCACAAATACAAACGCGGCCAAGTCGGCGTTTTTTCGGGCGGGCCGAATGCGACTGGTGCGGCAAGATTGTCAGCGATGGCCGCGGCCAGAAGCGGAGCAGGGGCAGTGACCGTGCTTTCGCCTAGCGATGCCATGCAGGTGAACGCCGCGCATCTGACCTCGATCATGCTGCGTGCGGTAGATACGGTGGCGGACGCAGGCGAGTTCATCAACGAAAGGCAGCATACTGCGTTCGTTCTCGGCCCCGGATTCGGAGTCGGCGAAAAAGCCCGCGACTTCGCCTTGCGGTTGCTCGAGCAGGACGAGGTCTATGATTTCAAACGCATGGGCCTGTTTGGAGGCATTGTGCTTGATGCCGATGGCCTGACTTCGTTTCGCGACGCTCCAGATGTTCTCTTTGAAGCAGCACATCGAACCTTCGCACCAAGTCTGGTGCTGACGCCGCATGAAGGCGAATTCGCCAGGCTTTTTCCCGACATTGCCAAATCGAAGAAGCAGTCAAAGCTCGCCAAGGCCCGCGCCGCCGCAGCGCGTGCCAATGCAGTCATTGTCTACAAGGGCGCCGACTCGGTGATCGCGGCGCCGGACGGCCGGGCGGCGATCAACGCCAACGGCGCGCCCTGGCTGGCAACAGCCGGGTCAGGCGATGTTCTGGCGGGCATCGTTGCCGCGCTGCTGGCGCAGGGGATGCGGGCTTTCCAGGCCGCCTGCGCCGCGGTCTGGATCCATGCCGAGGCCGGCAGGCGCTTCGGTCCAGGGTTGATCGCTGAGGATTTGCCGCTGGCTCTGGTGCCGGTGTTGCGCGAATTGGTCGAGAGCCAACCGGACCTTCTATGAGACGCCTTGCTCTCCTTCTCACCACGCTTGTCATGGCCGCTTTGACGACACTGTCGGCGAATGCCGCTGAGCAGCCGGTGACCATCGTCGATGATCCAGCGGTGCTTGCTGCTCTCGATGCCAAGGGCTTTGGCCTCGCCGGCATTTTCGGCGTCGATGGCAAGGGCGATTTGAAGACGCTTTACGACAAGGCGCCGGCCTATCACGCGATCATCGAAACGATTGCAAGCGACGTCGCAGCATTGCGGGCCGAGATGAAGGCCGGCGGTCGGCCGCTCTACGAGGTGACCGACGGCAATGTTGGCCGTGTCATGGACATGCGCTGGCTGAGGACCGATGCCGCGCGCTTTCGCCTCGTCGGCATCGTCAACCGGCTCGACCGGCGCGACTTCGCCGCGCTGCAAGGCGATACGAGTTGCGGCGAAGTGCGCTTCGTCTATCGCTTATCCTATAGTTTCAAGAAAAACGGCAAGGTTCTGGCCTCGCGCCTGCCGTTCAATTTCAGTGCCGTCTACAATGCCGCGCCGGATGCCGACGGCGGCTGTGTCGGCGTCGCCGGACGCTGGGCACCACAGCTCGACGAGAACGTCGATGCCGGCTGGCTGATCGGTGGGCCGCTGGACAGGGCCGCGCTCACCTTCAAGCAGCTTGAGCTCAATGCGCAAGTGGTGCGCTTCCCCTCCGGCCAAGAGACCGAATTCGGCGGGCAGGCTGCCTATCTCATGCGTATCTTCGGCATCGATGGCGCGGCTGCCAGCGACAAGCCGTTGGAAAACACGCCCGATGCTGCACGCCTTGCCGAAGACGTCGCGCTGAAAGCAAGACTTGCGGACTATGTCCGCACCAGTGTCGCGGCGGTCGATCTCGGCGTCTACCAAATCCCCGATGAATTCTTGGCAAGGAAGGTCATTTCGTGGTCGACCTTCGGCAGTGCGAGGCAGGCCAACCACCTGTTCACGCCACTGTTCCAGTCCGCGGATTTCGCTGGTGTCGATTTCTCTGCGCTGAAGCTGGTGCGCACGCCGGAGGCACTGGTCGAGCGGCTGGACAACGGCGCCTGCCAGGGCTGCCATCAGGCGGGCTCGACCGCCGGCTTCCATTTCATCGGCCTGGACGACAAGACGACCTCGCCGCTCAACCGCATCGAGGTCGGCATCTCCCCGCATCTCCACGCCGACATCCCGCGCCGCGTCGCCTGGCTGCGCGCGACTGCCGACGGCAAGGAACCGAACCGCTTTCGCCCGTTATCGTTCGCGCCGCCGGCGACATGGAACGATGCCGGCGAAATCGCCTATTCGCCGGCCGAGATGGCGATGCCTTGCCTGATGCCACAGGATGCGGCCCGCTTCGGCGCGACATGGCAATGCGGTGCCGGCACCGTCTGCACGCCGTTGACCACCGCGTCCGGCGTGCGCACCAAGCTGGCGCAATGCCTGTTGCCCAAGGACAGCGAAGACATGTTTTCCGGCCACCCTTGTTTAACGGGATCCATCGCCAGCAACCCGGCACAGCCTTTCAATGACCGCTATACCATCACCGGTCAGTTCGCGGCGTTCGCGCCAGGCATTTCGCGCGTCGCCTACACCTGCCGACCGCCGAAGATCGGTGTGCCGGCGGGTATCGCCTATCGCGGCTGCGACGACCGGGATCGCAGCTTTGCCGCCTTCAAGACGGGCAAGCCGATGCCGAACGAGATTTGCGGGCTGGTTGGCGGCAAGAAATTCGACACCTGCGTGGCGACCAATAATTTCGACCAGTGCCTGGGCGGCGCCGTCAATCGCGGCAATCGTCCTGCCTGCTCGGCCGACCATTTCTGCCGCGAGGATTACATGTGCCAGTCGCTGCCGCCCGACATTCCCGGTATCGGCAAGGTGAAAGGCATCGGCTTCTGCTCGCCGACTTATTTTATCTTCCAGATGCGCATCGACAATCACGCCACGCCATGGTCGGGCGCTGTCCGCGCGACGAGGGGGGCCGGGTTCGGAGCGGCGGAAGCGGAATAGCCTGCGCCGACTGGGCATTAGCCGCTATAGCTTCAGGTGGATAGCTATCGATCGAGATAGTCGGCGATCTTCGATGTCCATTCGCCGTCGAAATGGCGGACATGTTCGGCGACGATCTCATCGCTCAGCAGGCTCGACAAGGCGGAAACCAGAACTGGTTCTATCTCTGGAGCCGAGCTAAATCCAAGAGCAATCAGACGTTCGGACCAGGGCGGATGGTCCGCACTTTCGTTATCTCGCGCGTCCCACGCCTTTTTGAGCATACTCCTGCAGAATGGGAAGTCTCGACAAGTGAGCGGCGGCCGCCAGGACCCTTTCGAGTGGTGGACGGGGCGGAGCCATGGCGCCAAGCAGTTCACGCTGGAGCGGGCTATAGACTTGATCATCGAAGAACGCACTGGCGGCACCGATCAGAAGCAGGGCGCGGGCCGCATCATGTGCGTCGCCGGACGTCGCTGCATGGCGATCTGCGTCAATTTCCGCTCGTCGCGACAACCGTATTTCTTCGCGCTCCAGAGTGCGCGACAGCGGACCAAGCATCCAGTAGAACAGGCTGCCTGAAACGGTTTTCCCCGGAGGAGCGAAGTCGAAGATTAGATCGAAGCTTTTCTCGAGTTCGGCCAGGTTGAGTCCGCCATTTGTATCTTTGTTTTTCAGATGGGCGTCCTCATGAGCCAAGATCGCCGCAAATGCCTTTTGGTCGGTCGCTGCGAGCAATGGCAGGCCGATGGTGAGAATCGGCCTGCGACCAAGCAAGCCTAGAAACGGCCGCTCTTCACCGACGCTGGCGTTGAGATCGTCGCTCAGGATGATCCTCGTTCGGCTGGCGCGGTGTTTGCCGGCAATACTCTCCCAGACAGCCCACAGCTTCGGGGCTGATTCCCGAGTAATCCCCTTGACCTTGCTGGGTCGAAAACCGGCGAACAATGTTCCGATCAACAGAACGATGGCCAGCATCGCGGCCGGGATTGCAACAGCACCAGTCGCGATGACGGCGAGCGGATGCCAATCGAGGAGCCAGAACCACAGGACTATTGGGCAGAACAGCGGGAGAGCGAAGAGCAGGATGGCAAATCTGCCGAAACGCGCTCCCATGTAGAGGACCAGGCGCGACATCAGCCCCTCACAGCGGGATGTTGTCGTGTTTCTTCCAAGGGTTTTGCATATCCTTGTTGCGCAGCATCCTGAGCGCGCGGGCGATGCGGCGGCGGGTCGAATGCGGCATGATCACCTCGTCGACATAGCCGCGCTCGGCGGCAACGAAGGGCGATAGAAAGCGATCCTCGTAAGCCTTTGTGTGTGCTGCAATTTTCTCCGCGTCGCCGATGTCCTTGCGATAGATGATCTCGACCGCGCCCCTGGCGCCCATCACCGCAATCTGCGCCGTTGGCCAGGCATAGTTCATATCGCCGCGCAGATGTTTTGACGCCATGACATCATAGGCGCCGCCATAGGCCTTTCTGGTGATGACGGTGATCTTTGGCACGGTCGCTTCGGCATAGGCGAACAGAAGCTTGGCGCCGTGCTTGATCAACCCGCCATATTCCTGCGCGGTGCCGGGCTGGATGCCCGGCACGTCGACGAAGGTGACGATCGGGATCGAGAAGCAGTCGCAGAAGCGCACGAAACGCGCGGCCTTGCGGCTGGCATCCGAATCGAGCACGCCGGCCAGCACCATCGGCTGGTTGGCCACGAAGCCGACTGTGCGGCCTTCGACACGGCCGAAGCCGGTGACGATGTTTTTCGCAAAATTCTGCTGGATCTCGAAGAAGTCACCCTCGTCGGAAACTTTAAGGATCAACTCTTTGATGTCGTAAGGTTTGTTGGCATTGTCGGGAATCAGCCGGTCGAGCGACAGATCGTGATCGGTGACCGATTGGTAGCATTCGATCTCGGGAATTTCCGCCGTGTTGGAGGCGGGCAGCAGATCGACCAGCCGGCGCATCTGCAGCAGCGCCTCGACGTCATTGTCGTAGGCTCCGTCGGCGATCGAGGACTTCGTCGTGTGGACGGAAGCGCCGCCGAGGCTTTCGGCGGTGACCGTCTCATTGGTGACGGTCTTCACCACATCCGGGCCGGTGACGAACATATAGGAGGTGTCGCGGACCATGAAGATGAAGTCGGTCATCGCCGGCGAATAGACGTCGCCGCCGGCGCAAGGGCCCATGATCAGTGAAATCTGCGGAATGACGCCGGAGGCCAGTACATTGCGCTGGAAGATCTCGGCATAGCCGCCGAGGGCCGCCACGCCTTCCTGGATGCGGGCGCCGCCGGCGTCGTAGAGGCCGATGATCGGCGCGCGGTTGCGCAGTGCCATCTCCTGCACCTTGACCACCTTTTCGGCATGCGCCTCGGACAGCGAGCCGCCGAACACGGTGAAATCCTTGGCGAAAAGATAGACCGGGCGACCGTTGACGGTGCCCCAGCCGGTAACGACGCCGTCGCCGGCGATCTTGGTTTTCTCCATGCCGAAATCGGTCGAGCGGTGCTCGACATACATGTCGAACTCCTCGAACGAGCCCTCGTCGAGAAAGACGTCTATGCGTTCGCGGGCGGTCAGCTTGCCCTTCTTGTGCTGGGCGTCGATGCGGGCCTGGCCGCCGCCCATGCGAGCGACCTCGCGGCGGCGCTCGAGTTCCTTCAGCACGTCCTTCATGACCGGTCCCCGAAACGGAAAGCTTGATTGTGGTAATCATGCCTGGGGGAGAGCGCAAGCGCCGCTTCCTAATGGCTTTTGCTGCGCTGCAGCATCAGGCCCCTTGCATTTCGATGCGAACTGGGCCATATGCGGCGGCATAGGCGCTTGGGCCGGGATAATCCGGCCTTCTCGATGAATGAGACTGGTTGCGTCTGTTTTCCCTCTTCCCGACATATCGGCAAGGTGGCGAAAAAGCCCCGTGGCATGATGCCTGCGGGCACGACAGCGCTGCCGTGCGGACGATAACGTCCGCCCGCCTTGTCGTTTCATGACAATTTTCGACGGCAGGTTGCGCCCTGCCGCCATTGATGTTTGCGGCCAGGAGCCGCATGAAAGAAGAATATTTTGACCAATGAAAACACTTTGACCGGTAAGGACGCTGGGGAACTGAACGGTTTCGCCGCACTTGGAATTACCGGCGCACTGCTCAAGGCCACGAATGCCGCCGGCTTTACCGATCCGAAGCCGATCCAGGCCCAGGCGATCCCGCCGCAGCTCGAAGGCCGCGACATTTTCGGCATCGCCCAGACCGGCTCGGGCAAGACGGCGGCGTTCGCGCTGCCGATCCTGTCGAAGATCATCGCACTTGGCACCAAGCGCCGGCCGAAGACAGCCCGCGCACTGATCCTGGCGCCGACGCGCGAACTCGCCGTGCAGATCGAGGAGATGATCAAGCTGCTTGCCAAGGGCGCGCATGTCTCGACAGCGCTGGTGCTTGGCGGCGTCTCGCGCTTCAGCCAGGTGAAGAAGGTTGCGCCCGGCGTCGACATCCTGATCGCAACGCCAGGTCGGCTGACCGACCTGGTGCGTGAAGGCGACCTCGTGCTTGCCGACACCAAATGGCTGGTGCTCGATGAAGGCGACCGCATGCTCGACATGGGCTTCATCAACGACGTCAAGCGCATCGCCAGGGCGACGGCGCCGGACCGTCAGACGGTGCTGTTCTCGGCAACCATGCCGGCCGAAATCGCCGAACTGGCGAAAGGCCTGCTGAAGAACCCGATTCGCGTCGAAGTCGCTCCTCACAGCACCGCGGCCGCCGAGATCGTGCAGGGCGTCGTCTTTGCCCGCACCAAGCAGAAGCGTCAGGTGCTGGCCAACATGCTTGCCGACGAGGCGATGAAGTCCGTCATCATCTTTTCGCGCACCAAGCATGGCGCCGACAGGGTGACAAAGGATCTCGAGCGTGACGGCTTCAAGGCCGCCGTCATCCACGGCAACAAGTCGCAGAACGCTCGCCAGAAGGCACTCAACGATTTCCGCGAGGGTTCGGTGCGCATTCTCGTGGCGACCGACATTGCGGCACGCGGCATCGACGTGCCGGGCATTAGCCATGTGGTGAATTTCGACCTGCCGGACGAGGCGGAGAGCTATGTCCACCGCATCGGCCGCACCGGCCGCAACGGCATGGACGGCATCGCCATCACGCTCTGCGACCCGTCCGAAAACAGCAAGCTGCGCCAGGTCGAGCGCATCATCCGCACCAAGCTGCCGATCGTTGCCGACCATCTCGGCAGCCCCGATCCGCAGCGCAATCCCGCCGAGAAGAACGAGCGCAGTTTCGAACCGGCCAATGATCGCAACGACCACAATGGCCGTCGCGACGGCAGGCGGCCCGGCGGCGCAAACAACGGCTTCGGCAAGAAGCGGTTCGGCGACAAGCCAGCCTTTGCGGGCGAGCGCAAGCCGGAAGGCGCCAAGCCCTTCAAGGGCAACAACAAGCGCCGCTTCGGCGGTAAGCGGCCGGCAGCGCGGGCCGCATAACCTGACCGTGTTGCGGTCGGCCAAGCTTGGCTTGGTCACTCACGATTGAAAAGGGCGACCGGAGTGATGCTCCGGTCGCCCTTTTGCTTTGAGGCCTTTGGTTTACTTCACCACCGCCTCGACCCACACGACAATCCGCTGCGCCAGGAAAGCCGTGGTCGATGGCGACAGCGCGTCACCCGCAATCACGTGGTTGTCGGGGTCGCCGGTATCGTCGACCGGCACCAATTCATGTGCGGCGCCCCAGCGAGCGGCGATTTCGCGGGTGCGATCTGGTCGTACCACCTTGTCCGAATCCGAAAAGATGAACAGGGCAGGGATGGACGTCTTCTCCACCGGCGCGCCGTAGGCAAGCTCTGTCAGCGCCGCCATCGGCAATGTCGCGGCGATCGGGTAGCGGTAGGTCCAGAACCTTTCATGCAGAGCGTTGCGCGGCACGAAGCCACGCTCCTTGCCGGCGACGAGCTCGGCGATCTGTCTGCCCCACGGTAGGGTCAGCAATTCGGCGCCGGAACCCTTGACGCCGAAATTCGGCGAGATGAATGCGATCGCCGCGACGCTGTTCGATGCGCTTGGCTGCGTCGCAGCCCACGCCGCCAGCGAGCCGCCTGTCGAGGTGCCTATGACGATCACCTTGTCGCCGATCGCCCGGCCGACGGCGAGCGCTTCCTCGTAGTCGTTGATCCAGGCGCTGACGCTGCCTTGCGTCATCGCGGCGCCGTCCTGTCCATGCCCCGTCAGGCGCGTGTAGAAAAGATTGGCGTCAAGCTGGTCGGCCACCTCGTCGGGCAATGGACGAATCTCGCCCTTCGACGCAGAAAAACCGTGGATGTAAACGATCGCGAATGGCGTCTTGGCATGGACCATCGGGTCGGCCCAGATGATTTCCTTGTCCAGCCCGTCGCGGATGCCGGGCACGGCCGCCTCCTGGCGCGCCAGATAGGCCTGCGGATCGTCGCCGATTGCTGAGGGATCGAAACGGATTGTGGTTACGACGAGGACGCGCGGACCAAGCGCCAAGGCCAGGACAAGGATGAGGACGAGACCCAGCACCGCAAACATCATCCGTCGCCCCATCACGGATCCTATTCGACCGGTGGCTTGCGGTCGAAATTCAACGGCCGCGCATTCCAGCGGGTGACCGTGCTGATCACCCATCGGCAGAACGGCCTTGGCAGTATTCTGAGCAGCTTCAGTGTCCAGCTCAGGCGGCGTGGGAAAGTGACTTCGAAGCCGCCACATTCGATGCCTCGCGCGATGCGGCGCGAGGCCAGATTGACCGGCATCAAGCCCGGCATCGGCAGGAAGTTCTTCTCGGTCAGCCGCGTGTCGACAAAGCCCGGATTCATCACCTGGATGCGGACGTTCATCTTGTCGAAATCGTATTTCAGCGACTCGGCCAAGATATTGACTGCCGCCTTGGTGCCGCCATAGGCGGCGGTGGTGGGCCAGCCGAAATAGGCGGTGACCGAACCGATCAGCACGACATGGCCGCGCGAGCGCACGCGCATGCGTTCGATGACGGGCAGCAGGCCATTGATGATGCCGAAATAATTGACTTCGAAAGACCGACGAAAATTGCGCGCGACAAGATCCTCGCCCGGCGTTGCGATATAGCTTCCCGCGTTGAACACTGCCAACACGATCGGACCGAGATCTTTCTCGATCGTTGCAACCGTCTTTGCCATGCGTTTTTCGTCGGTCACGTCGCAGGGAAAGGCTACGACACGGCCCGCCACCTGCGCCGTTTCGACGATGAGCGTATCGATCGGATGGTCATCGGGCGCAGTCACCGCGACGACATAGCCCTGAGCGGCAAGATCCTTGGCCAGCGAACGGCCGATACCGCTGCTGCCGCCCGTAATCCAGGCGACGCCATGCTTCGGATTGGCCCGATAGAGTGTCATGCTGCGCCCCGCCGGCTCTTCTTAGCCTGTGCTCTAGCGGTGAAGAAATCGAATGAAAAGAGTGCTTTTCGGTACATGGTTGAAATGAATGCCGGCCGGGCGCGCCTGGCTGCAGCAATTGCAGTGTGCGAAATGCGACTGGACCAAGCAAATTCTTGCCTTGAAACCGAAGCTTCGGGTTTCTAGGGTTTCGCCGCACCCACAAAGGAATCTCCATGCCCCGTTCTGTGATCGACGTGATCGGCAACACGCCCCTGATCCGCCTCAACAAGGCCTCGGAAGCAACCGGCTGCGAGATTCTGGGCAAGGCCGAATTCATGAATCCCGGGCAGTCGGTCAAGGACCGCGCCGGCCTGTTCATAATCCGCGATGCGGAACAGCGCGGGCTGCTGCGGCCCGGCGGCGTCATCGTCGAAGGGACGGCCGGAAATACCGGCATCGGATTGACACTGGTTGCCAAGGCGCTCGGCTACCGCACGGTGATCGTCATTCCCGATACCCAGAGCCAGGAGAAGAAGGATACGATCAAACTGCTCGGCGCCGAGCTGATCGAAGTGCCAGCCGTGCCCTACAAGAACCCGAACAACTACGTGAAGCTGTCGGGCCGGCTGGCCGAGCAAATGGCGAAGACCGAGCCGAACGGCGCGATCTGGGCCAACCAGTTCGACAATGTCGCCAACCGCGACGGCCATATCCGCACCACAGCCGAAGAAATCTGGAACCAGACCGGCGGCAAGGTGGATGGTTTCGTGTCGGCGGTCGGTTCCGGCGGCACGCTGGCAGGCGTTGGCTTCGGGCTGAAGGCCAAGAACAGCCAGGTCAAGATCGCACTGGCCGATCCGCTGGGGGCTGCGCTCTATTCCTTCTACACCAGCGGCGAGTTGAAATCCGAGGGCAGTTCGATCACCGAAGGCATCGGGCAGGGGCGGATCACCGCCAACCTCCAAGGCTTTACACCCGATTTTGCCTTCCAGATCCCCGACGAGGACGCACTGCCGATCGTATTCGACCTGATCCAGGAGGAGGGACTTTGCGTTGGCGGTTCGACCGGTATCAACATTGCCGGCGCCATTCGCCTGGCGCGCGAGCTAGGCCCCGGCCAAACCATCGTGACCATGCTTTGCGACTACGGCACGCGCTATCAGTCGAAGCTGTTCAATCCTGAATTCCTGCGCGAAAAGAAGCTGCCGGTGCCGGGCTGGATGGAGCAACGGAGCACGATTTCGGTGCCGTTCGAAAGGGTCGCGTGATGGCGCACAAGACCGAAGCGCTGTTTCGTGACGACGCCTATCTGGGGACGGCCGACGCCACCGTCGTCGCAGTCAACGATCGCGGCGGCATCATTCTGGACCGGACCGTGTTTTACGCCACATCGGGCGGGCAGCCGGGCGACACTGGCAGCCTCGAACGCACCGACGGCACCGGCATTGCGATTGCCGCTACGATCACCGGCGAAACCAAGGACGAGATCATCCATGTGCCGGCGCCGGAGCAGGCGGTTCCACGGTTGGGCGAGCGGATGAGGCTCGCCATCGACTGGCCGCGGCGGCAGCTGCTGATGCGGATGCACTCGGCCTGCCATCTGCTTACCGTCGTCTGTCCGTTCCCGATCACCGGTGCCGCGGTTTCCGAGGACGACAGCCGTATCGATTTCGACATCCCGGATGCCGGCTTCACCAAGGAAGACGTGACGGCCAGGCTGATGGAACTGGTGCGGGCCGACCACCCGATCTTCACCCGGCTGATCTCCGACGAGGAGCTGGCATCCAATCCAAGCCTGGTGAAATCCAAGAATGTGCGGCCGCCGGCCGGCACGGGAAAGATCAGGCTGGTCTGCATCGGCGAGAATGCTTCGGTCGACAGCCAGCCTTGCGGCGGTACCCATGTGAGGAGCACCGGCGAAATCGGCGAGATCCATATCGGCAAGATCGAGAAGAAGGGCCGCGAGAACCGGCGCTTCCGCATTCGCTTTGGCCCGATGCCGCCAGCCTGATATAGGACTGGGACAGGCGGGACAGGAGAGAAAAGATGGCCGACGACAGTCCTTTCACCATCGATGCCGATTGGTTGCAGAAGCGGCTCGGCGAGCCTGGGCTGACGATCGTCGACGCGTCCTGGTATCTGCCGGCGCAAAAGCGCGACGCGCGCGCCGAGTATGACGCAGCGCATATTCCAGGCGCCCGCTTCCTAGACCAGGATGCGGTTTCGCACCCCGACGCGGCTCTGCCTCACACGCTGCCGTCGCCGCAGCATTTTGCCCAATATGTCGGCGCGATGGGCATTTCGGCCGACGACACGATTGTTGTCTATGACGGGCCAGGGTTCTTTTCTGCACCGCGCGCCTGGTGGTTGTTTCGCGTTATGGGCGTGTTCCAGGTCTATATACTCGACGGCGGTTTCGATCGTTGGAAAGCCGCCGGACGGCCGGTGACGGCGGAGCCGACGAAGATCGCGCCTTGCGTGTTTTATGCCAACTTCGATGCCGCCCGCGTCGCCAGCCTTGCCGACATGCGCCGGATCGTCGAGACGGGGGAGAGCCAGATCGCCGACGCACGCTCGCCTGGCCGTTTTGCCGGCACCGAGCCGGAGCCGCGCCCCGGCATCCGCTCCGGCCACATGCCGGGCGCGCACAACGTGCCGTTTTCGGCGCTTTCGGAAAACGGCGAATTGCTGCCCAAGGACAGGCTGCGCAAAGTGATCGAGGAGGCCGGCATCGATCTGTCGAAGCCGGTCGTCACCTCCTGCGGTTCGGGGGTCACCGCGGCAGCCATCACGCTGGCCCTGGAGACGCTTGGCCATGCCGAAAACAGGCTTTACGACGGGTCATGGACGGAATGGGGTGGGCTTTCCGACACGCCCGTCGTGACGGGCAAGGACCGACGGTGATGAAAAACGGAGCGCTGGAAGACATCGACGTCACCGTGACATTTCTCGAAATGCATGTGCCGCCTGCCTATTCGCCGCCGCTGCCGTACAACCGCCAGATCGCGCTGCTCAAGACCAAAGACATTCCGCTGCATTTCTACCGCTATTTGATGGATCGGGTCGGCCGCAAATGGCACTGGGTCAACGTGCTGAGACTGAATGACGAGGAGCTTGCGGCGGGCATCCATCGCGAGGACCGCGACATCAGGGTGCTTTATCTCGACGGCGCGCCGGCCGGCTTCTTCGACCTCAAGCCGCATCTGCCGGAGGAAGTGGAACTCGCTTATTTCGGCATGATGGAGCACGCGACCGGGCAAGGCATTGGCCGCTGGTTCCTCGGTGCGGCAATCGCCGCAGCCTGGGCGCACGGACCCAAGCGGGTGACGGTGCAGACCTGCACCCTTGATCACCCAGCAGCCTTGCCGCTTTATCAAAAACTCGGCTTCACGCCGGTGGCGCAAAAAAAGGAGGTCGTACATCCGATGCCTTTTGCCGAGCGCGCGGCCAGCGTCATGCGGCCCTGATTTTCAGGCTCGTTCATCCAAGCTTCAGCTAGTCTTTGCCATCTTGTCGGCATCACAATGCGGCCGAGGGCCGAAGGAGAAAAGACATGCTGACCCGACGCACATTTGCCGCCGTGCTGGTTGCGGCACTCGCCATGCCGACCCTTGCCGTTGCCCAGGCGACCACGCCTTCGGCCGCCACGATCGAGCGCCAGCTTGAAGCCGCGCCCCGGGTGAAGCTGCGCCCGAATCAGCGCGTCACCATCCGCGAATTCAAGAAGCGGCCGGACTTGCGGCGCATGGTCCGCTCTATCGATATCCAGTCGATCAATTTCGCCTTCGGCTCGGCTGCCATTTCCGAATCGCAATACGCCAAGATCGAAAACATCGCCGATGCACTTCAGCGCGTTCTGCGGCGCGATCCGGGTGCCCGCGTGCTGATCGAAGGCCATACCGATGCTGTGGGCTCCTTCCAGTCGAATCAGATTTTGTCCGAACAACGTGCCGCCTCGCTGAAGCGCACCTTGCTGCGTGAATTCGGTGTGCCGGGCTATGCGCTCGAAACCGTCGGCTACGGCGAGGAGTTCCTGCTCGTGCAGACGCAGAATGAGAACTGGCGAAATCGCCGGGTGACGCTGCGCCGCTTCGACGACTTCATCCGTTAAAATGATCTAGCCGTTCAGGGTCTGGATCAATATTCAAAGGCGAGCCCGACTTGAATGAGCCGGGCTCTTTCCATATCGCTGTCGTCTAAAAACCGATGGTGATGGAGGATCGCACGATGGCAATTCGCGTGGTAATGGCCGGCGCGACCGGTTGGGTCGGCAAGGCGCTGGTTCCGGCGATCGGGGCGCAAGGTGACATGGCGCTGGCCGGGGCTGTGTCACGTAGCGGCGCGGGGCAGGATTCCGGCCTGCTGGTTGGCATGCCGGCTAATGGTATCTCCGTTTCGGCCTCGCTGGCCGAGGCGCTGGAGGCGCCGTCGGACGTACTGGTCGACTTCACCAAGCCACATGTCGTGAAAGACCATGTGCTGCTCGCCATCGACAAGGGACGGCACGCTGTGATCGGCACATCGGGACTGGGTGCTGCCGACTATGCCGACATCGACGCCGCGGCGCGCGCCCACGGCGTCGGCGTCGTTGCCGCCGGCAACTTTTCCATCACCGCTACGCTGATGAAGCGGTTTGCACTTATGGCGGCAAAATACGTGCCGGATGTCGAGGTCATCGATTATGCCAGTGCAAAGAAGCCCGACGCGCCCTCCGGTACCGCGCGGGAACTTGCTGAAGCGCTGGCCGACATCCGCAAGGCTTCGACGGCAAAGCCGGTCTCCGAGGTCTCCGGCGTGCCGGCTACACGCGGTGCTGCGGTCGGCACGGGCGAGGGTGTGCAAGTGCACGCCCTTCGCCTGCCGTCCTACATCCTGTCCTGCGAGGCGTTGTTCGGCCTGCCAGACGAGCGGCTGACTATCCGCCACGACGCCGGCTCGTCCGCGGCGCCTTACGTGGCGGGCACGCTGCTCGCCATCAGACGGGTACAGCAGATCAAGGGTCTGGTTCGCGGTCTCGACGCGCTGATGGACTGATCCATTTCGGCAGGAATCGGGTGGGAAGCTCTGTCTTGCGAGCATAATTTCCGGTCAACGACACCGGAGATTTAGCCATGACGCTGAAATTCAAAGCCTTGCCAACCGATGCGGTCCGCGCACTTCAGCGCGGCGGGCCTGATGCTTATGGCTTGAAGCCAGAGCGGAAGATTTCGGATGGCGACGGCGTGCCCTGCCGTCATTGCCTGAAGAATGTTGCTGCGGGAGAAGCCTATCTTGTTCTGGCCTATCGGCCTTTTCCGGAACTGCAGCCTTATGCCGAAACCGGGCCGATCTTTCTGCATGCGGAGGAATGCGAACGCGCCGCCGAGGGGAAAACGCCTCCCGATATGCTCGAAAGCGGCGAATACATCGTGCGCGGCTACGGCAAGGACGACCGCATCGTCTATGGCAGCGGCGGCGTCATTCCGACCGATGCCATCGCGGCACGGGCGGAGACGTTGTTCGAAAGCGACGACATTGCTTACGTCCACATCCGCTCGGCGCGCAACAATTGCTATCAGTGTCGGATAGACCGGGTGTAACCGGATAGGCTGCACCGGCTTGGGCTGTCGTACTCCCGTCGTATTCTTGCGATAGAGAGGGATGGTCGATCGATTTGCCGACCGCGGATGAACCGGCGGAAATCTCGACAACCGAGGAAGCGGGGCTTTGGCTCCGCTTTTTTGTTGTCGGGTTATTCCGCGCGCCCGACACTTTTCAGTTTTTCGACATAAGAAAAACCCGTCGGACGAAACCGACGGGCACTGGAGAGGCAGATTCGGACAGCTCAGGCCGCGAGAACGGCCTTCGGCTCGACCAGCTCATAGCCGAGTGCTTCGGCCACTGCGCGATTCGTGATCTTGCCCTTGTGGACGTTCAGCCCGTTGCGCAGATGGTGGTCGTCTACCAGCGCCTTGAGGCCCTTGTCGGCGAGCTGCAGGCCATAGTGCAGCGTCGCATTGTTGAGCGCGTGGGCCGATGTGACCGGCACCGCACCCGGCATGTTGGCGACGCAATAGTGGATGACGCCGTCGACCGCATAGGTCGGCTCGGCATGGGTGGTGGCGTGCGAGGTCTCGAAGCAGCCGCCCTGGTCGATGGCGACGTCGACCAGCGCGGCGCCTTTCTTCATGCCCGAGAGCATTTCGCGCGTCACCAGCTTGGGCGCGGCTGCCCCCGGGATCAGCACGGCGCCGACGACGATGTCAGCCGAAAAACATTCTTCCTCCAGCGCCTCGACGGTCGAGTAGCGGGTGTGGACGCGGCCGCCAAAGATATCGTCGAGCTGACGCAGGCGCGGGATCGAGCGGTCGATGATGGTGACGTCGGCGCCAAGCCCGGCAGCCATCCGTGCAGCATGCAGGCCGACGACGCCGCCACCGAGCACAGTGACCTTGCCGGGCAGCACGCCGGGCACGCCGCCAAGCAGCACACCGCGGCCGCCATTGGCCTTTTGCAGCGCCGTGGCCCCCGCCTGGATCGACAGGCGGCCGGCAACTTCCGACATCGGTGCCAAGAGCGGCAGGCCGCCGCGCTCGTCGGTTACGGTCTCGTAAGCTATTGCGGTGACGCCGGAGGCCAGCAGGCCCTTGGTCTGCTCCGGATCCGGGGCGAGATGCAGATAGGTGTAGAGGATCTGGCCGTCGCGGAGCTGAACCCATTCGTTGGGCTGCGGCTCCTTGACCTTCACGATCATGTCCGACTTGGCAAACACGTCGGCGGCCGTCTTGGCGATCGTGGCGCCGGCGGCGCGGTACGCGTTGTCGTCGGCTCCGATGCCGGCGCCGGCGCCGGTCTCGATCAGCACTTCATGGCCATGCGCGACATATTCGCGGACCGAGCCCGGTGTCAGGCCGACGCGGTATTCATGGTTCTTGATTTCCCGGGGGCAACCGACGCGCATCTTTTTTCTCCTGATCCGGCCCTTTTAGGGCCTGTTCCCTGTCTAGAGATAGTGAACCACGAATCGTTCGGTAAGTGTTTGCGAATGCGCTTGCCTAAGAGACTACTGTTCGATAATCGTTGCGCGAAACAGTAGAATTATCGCAGGAACCCGCAAAAATGCCGCTCGACAGGATTGATATCGCCATTCTCGAGACATTGCAGAAGGATGGGCGGATACCCAATGCAGCGCTCGCCGAAAAGGTCGGCCTGTCGCAGTCGGCCTGTTCGCGGCGGCTGGACAATCTGGAGAAATCCGGAACCATCCGCGGCTATCACGCCCGGCTGTCCAACGCTGCACTTGGGCACCAGATGACGGCGATCGTGCATATATCGCTGTCCGGGCAATTCGAGAAGACGTTGTCGGATTTCGAAGCAGCGATAAAGCGCTGCCCGAACGTCCTGTCCTGCCATCTAATGTCGGGCGAGTATGATTACATCCTGCGCATCGCGGCGAAGGATCTCGTCGACTACGAACGCATCCACAAGGAGTGGCTTTCGGCAATGCCGCATGTGACGAAGATCAATTCGTCCTTTGCCTTGCGCGAAATCGTCGATCGCACGGCCGTTGGAATGAAGCCTGAGCTAGCCTAGGCCCCGAACTCGCCTAAGCCCCGAACTCGCCTAGGCCCCAAACTCGCCTAAACGTTGAATGACTCGGTCACCACACGGTCCATCGGAATATCGTGCGGCTGCGGGTAGATGGTCACGATGCGCTGCAACTCGTAGCCGACGCCGATGACCAGCGGCTTGAACGGCATCGCGGCAAGCGTGCGATCGAAGAAGCCGCCGCCATAGCCCAAGCGAAAATGTCCGGGATCGATGCCGACGATCGGCGAAATGACGATGTCGGGCAGTACCGGATCGCCCTCGGCCGGTATCGGGATATTCCAGACGCCCTTCTCCAGCCGGTCTCCGTGGGTATAGGCGCGAAAGACAAGCGGCCGGTCTTTCTCCACAACGACGGGCAACGCCGTTCGGCCACCCCGCGTGTTAACGGTTTCCATCCACGGGCGCAGGTCCGGCTCGCCGCGAAACGGCCAGTAGAGGCTGACCATGCTTCCGGCGATGTCGCCGATCACCGCGTCGAGACCCTCGGCAATGCGCTGCGACATGGCTGTGCGCATGTCGGCGGAAACGGCAAGGCGGGATGCGATCAACCGCTCGCGCTCGGCCTTGCGCCAGCGCCTGACATCGGTCCATTCGGATAGCGGCGCTTGGAACTCCGGATCGAGCTCGTGCATAAAACAAGGCGGCGAGGCGTACTGCCCTGAGCCTTCATCTTCATCCTTAGCCATGATTCACCTGCAATATACTGTTCCGACCAAGCCCTATCCGGGACGTAGGCTATATCCGGGAATGAGTCTGCAGCATGCGTATTCACGACATCAGGCGACGAGTCCCAGGCAGGTGCAGCGCAGGCATTGCTGCACTGCACAAGGATACTTACATCAGCCTTGGCGAGAGGGATGAGTGAGATGAACACAGCCAACCATCACGTCGTCGTCGTAGGCGCCGGATTCGGCGGCCTCGAATTCACCCGCGCACTTACTGGCGCGCCGGTGCGCATCACCATGATCGATAGGCGCAATCATCACCTCTTTCAGCCGCTACTCTACCAGGTGGCGAGGACGGCGCTGGCAACCTCCGAAGTCGCCTGGCCGATCCGCCATCTCCTGCGCAAACGCAAGGACGTGACGACGCTGCTTGCGACCGTGACTGGCATCGACCGCACCGGCAAGCGCGTGCTGCTGCAGGATGGCGGAGCGGTCGCCTACGACACGCTGCTGCTGGCCACCGGTGCGCGGCACGCCTATTTCGGCCATGACGAATGGGAGCCGTTCGCGCCGGGCCTGAAGACGCTGGAGGACGCCACCACCATCCGACGGCGTATTCTTTTGGCTTTCGAGCAGGCCGAGCGGGAAACCGATCCCGCCAAGCGCCAGGCACTGCTGACGCTGGCGATCGTCGGCGGCGGGCCGACCGGCGTGGAATTGGCCGGCACGATTGCCGAACTGGCGCATGACACGATGCGCGGCGAGTTCCGCAACATCGACACGCGCGAGACGCGTGTGGTGCTGATTGAGGCCGGCGACCGCGTTCTTGCCAATTTCGCGCCGGAGCTCTCCGTTTATGCAATGAAGGCGCTCGAACGACTCGGCGTGACCGTCGAACTCGGCCGGGCGGTTACACGCTGCGATGCTGAGGGTGTCGTCTTCGGCGACAGGCATTTGCCGGCCAGGACAATTCTTTGGGCGGCGGGCGTCGCCGCTTCGCCGGCCGCCGAATGGCTCGGCACGGCAGCGGACCGCGCGGGCAGGGTGCTTGTCGAGCCCGACCTCACTGTGCCGGGAAACCCGGAGATTTTCGTCATCGGTGACGCAGCACACGTCCTGCGGCCGGATGGCCGGCTGGTGCCGGGCGTCGCGCCCGCCGCCAAGCAGCAGGGACGGCACGTCGCCGCGACGATCAAGGCCAGGCTCGCCGGCGAAACAACGGTACGTCCGTTCCGCTACAGGCATGACGGCGATTTGGCGACGATCGGCAAGCGCGCCGCGGCCATCGATTTCGGCTGGATCAAGCTCACCGGCCGGCTTGCCTGGTGGCTATGGGGCTTGGCGCATATCTACTTCCTGATCGGCTTCCGTAACCGGCTTGCGGTTTCCCTGAGCTGGCTATGGATCTACTTCACCGGTCAGCGCAGCGCGCGATTGATCACCCAGGGCGACGACGACAAGGGCTGATTGTTCGCTGCCGGACATTCATCAGCGCGTCACCTCCTCTTGATGGAATCGACTTCTGGACTCGGCTGGATTTCGGCGCGAAGCTTTGCTTCGGGCAGGACTTGTCACGTCGTGGAAGAAAGAGAAACGAATGTCCCAATTGCGCCACCTCGTCTCACGCCGCGATTTCCTCGCCGGCGTCGCCACCGGTGGAGCGCTGATCATGCTGCACCCGTTCTCCGCCCGGGCTCAAGCCAATCAGTCGCATCTGAGGATTATGGAGACGACCGACATCCACGTGAACGTGCTGCCTTACGATTACTACGCCGACAAAGCTAACGACACGATGGGGCTGTCGCGAACGGCATCATTGATTGAAGCCGTGCGCAAGGAAGCAACCAACGCGATGCTGATCGACAATGGCGACCTTTTGCAAGGCAACCCGATGGGCGACTACATCGCCTACGAGAGGGGCATGAAGGACGGCGATCTGCATCCGGTGATGAAGGGCATGAACCTGCTCGGCTACGAATGCTCGACGCTCGGCAACCACGAGTTCAACTACGGCCTGTCGTTCATGGACAAGGTGCTGGCCGGAGCCAATTTCCCGTTCGTCTGCGCGAATTTGATCCGCGGCACGGAGCTTGCCGCGAACCCGCGCGAAGACAAGCTTTATCTCAAACCTTACGTCATCCTCGACAGGAAGATCAAAGACGGGTCGGGCGCCGAGCAGCCGATCAGGATCGGCATCATCGGCTTCGTGCCGCCGCAGATCATGGTCTGGGACCTGAAAAATCTCGAGGGCAGCGTCAAGACGCGCGACATCGTCGAGGCGGCCAAGGCGTGGCTGCCGCAGATGAAGGAAGAAGGCGCCGACATCATCATTGCGCTCTCCCATTCCGGCATCGACGCGAAGCAAGGCGACATGATGGAGAATGCCTCCTTCTTCGTTGCCGGTGTCGAAGGTATCGATGCGGTGTTCACGGGCCACCAGCATCTGGTCTTCCCTGGTAAGAAGGACTTTCAGTCGCTGGAGGCCGTCGATACGGCGAAAGGCACGTTGCAAGGCAAGCCCGCCGTCATGGCCGGCTTCTGGGGCTCGCATATGGGGCTGATCGATCTGTTGCTGGAGCGCGACGGATCGACATGGAAAATCGTCTCGGCGACCTCTGAGGCCAGGCCTATCTTTGAGCGGGCCGACAAGACGAACAAGCCGACCGTCGCTGACGACCAGCGCATCGTCGACGCGCTCAAACAGGACCACGAGGCGACGCTTGCCTATGTGCGTCGGCCGGTCGGCAAAACCTCGGCGCCGCTTTATTCCTATTTTGCGCTGGTCGCCGACGATCCATCGGTGCAGATCGTGAGCCAGGCGCAGACCTGGTACTTGAAGGACATCCTGAAGAACACCGAGTGGAAGGATATGCCGCTGCTGTCGGCGGCGGCACCGTTCAAGGCGGGCGGGCGCAACGGCGCCGACTATTACACCGACGTGCCGGTAGGCGATATCGCCATAAAGAACGTCGCCGACCTCTATCTCTATCCAAACATGATGCGCGCCGTCGAAATCACGGGGGCAGAGGTGAAGGAATGGCTGGAAATGTCGGCCGGCATCTTCAACCGGATCGAGCCGGGCAAAGCTGACCAGGCGCTCATCAACACCGACTTCCCGTCTTATAATTTCGACGTGATCGACGGCGTCACCTACCGGATCGACCTGTCGCAGCCACCGAAATATGATTCGAAGGGCGGGCTGGTGAACGCCGGCTCGAACCGCATCATTGACTTGATGTTCGACGGCAAACCAATTGATCCCATGCGGAAATTCGTCGTCGCAACCAACAACTACCGGGCCGGCGGCGGCGGCAATTTCCCGGAGATCAATGCCTCGAAGATCATCTACGAAGCGCCCGACACCAACCGCGACGTGATCGTGCGCTATATCGTCAGCAAAGGCACCATCAACCCGTCGGCGGATGCCAACTGGTCGTTTGTGCCGCTGCCGGAAACCAGCGTCGTGTTCCAGACCGGCGCCAAGGCGAGAGAGTTTATTGCGCAAGTGAAGTCGCTGAAGATCGAGCCGGCGGGCGAGGGCGAAGCGGGGTTTTCCAAGTACCGCATCACTCTTTGAGGCGAGGATTTGAGCGTCGGCTCGAAACTGTCTCAGCGTTAAGATACTGTCCCGATACGGCCGATCCGTTTGAGGCAGGCAGCCTCTTCAGGCAGGTGGTGCGAAACGCCGCTTGACGGCAGGCATGACCAGATCCAGCGCATCCGTCGAAATCCCACCGGAATAATCGTCCGGCAGTTGGTCGATTGAGGCGGGGTCGTCGAGGCCTTGTGAAAAGCCGCCGCCGGAATAGGGACCGAGCAGGTAGACGCGGCTGCCGACGCTGTCCATACGGTCGAGAAAACGGCCGGGCCAGCCCCACATCCACTTTGCGACATTGACGGGGATGAGCAAGGTGCCCTGGCGGCAGGCATCCGGAACGTAGCCACTCCAGCCGAGCGCAGCATAGCGAAGAATGCAGCGCGTCAGGGACGCGCGGCTCTGTGTGTGCATGTCCGGCAACGCTGCCTTCACTGCTTCTATAGGCCTGTCGCCGCCATAGACCGTCAGATTGGCGCGCTCGGCCGGCGTCAATGTGGCGAGCCAGGCGGCCAGCATCTCGCCTTCCTTGGGATCGTTGCTTTTGATGTTGATATTGAAACGCCGGTTCGGGAAGCGCTGCAAGACTTCATCCAGCGACGGCATGATGCCGACACCCTTGCCGCGAAACGGAAAGGTCTTGCCGCCATCGGCAGTGTAGCCATAACCGATATCGAGCGTCTTCAATTCGGACATCGCATGGCGGCGCGTTTCTCCCTTGCCGTTGGTACGACAATCCAGCGTCCAGTCGTGGAAGACGGCGAACGTGCCGTCCGTAGTGGGATGGACATCGAGTTCGAGCGCGTCCGCACCGAGCGCGAAGGCGGCTTCCATCGAGGGAATCGTGTTTTCGAGGAAGGAATGGCGCGGCGTCAGCATGCGATCGGCCGTGCATGTTTCCGATCCGAGGTTCGTACGGTCGAAATCCTGAGCCAGGCCGCGATGGGCAAGCACCGAAGGGGTGCCGGCCGGCCGGCTCGACAGCAGCGAGGTGTTGTTGAGCCAGATGCCGCCTGCAGCGACAAGAATTGCAATGAGGGAGATCGTCCGTTTGCGCATGGTATGATTCCTGAAGCGGTCGTCGAAGCCGAGCGGGGTTATCTTTCCAAGCCGCCGGCAGCGGTATCGCCAGTTTGGCCAGCAAGCATTGCGGCAGACAGACCAAAGGCCGTTAAAATTCGGGAAGGGTCCCAGCAGGGCCGGAATCACTATGGTTGCAACCACCCATATGCGCTAGTTTTAGCCATGCGTTATGTCATCGTCATCACGGCCGTCACCTTTTTCCTGATCTGGGACGGCATTTACAACCAAGGCCGCTACCTCGACAGGACCATCAGGGAGGTGACGCGCGTCGTGCACTATGTAACCAGTATGGTGTAGTTTCTCTTCTTCGCCACGGTTCGCCGACGCGACATCCTGCCGATTGACGGCACGCTCCCGCTGACACAAAAGAACGCCGGTCCAACGGTCGAGGAGGCTGGGTTGATCCGGCATATCGTTTTCTTCAGCGCGCGGCGTAAAGTGGACGTCGAGGCAGTGCGTACGGGTCTGCTGGCGCTTGGCAAGATACCTCACTCGCGCCGTTTCGAGGTGACGCTCAACACCAAGGTCGATCCGCTCTCGGACGAAATCGATGTGGTCGTCTACGCCGAGTTCGAAGACGAGGCAGCGCTCGCCGCCTACAAGGCGCATCCGCTCTATGCAGAGACCACCAGCCGGGTAAAACCGCTGCGCGAATTGCGTTATTCGGCCGATATCGTCGCAAGTTGACCGCCCCCAAGGCAGATTTCACGTCGCGGAGCGGGGCCGCGCCGCAGCCCGATTCATTCCGTCTGAGCCGCGGAGGTCTCGGTCGGATCGACGCCCGGCCGCTTTGGCGCGTTCCAGATCAGCACGGCGATAACTGCTATCGCAATAACGGCCAGGGCAATGAAAAGGTCTCTTCCCCTGGCAATGAGCTAGGATGATTTTTGACGGCGGCAAGTCGGCTCCTCGCGGCCGGGCACTGCGATCGCCGCCGAGGTGCCGGCTAAGCCCTTGAACCATTTTCAGGAATGAGGCACACCGCGCGGGACATGACCGAGAACACCCCCGCAAGCCCTCATCCGCTCGATCACCTGGTGTTGCCGACCGCGAGCCTCGATGTTGCGCGGGCGCGCTTGACCTTGCTCGGCTTTACCGTTGCGCCGACGGGTATCCATCCCTTCGGAACCGAAAACTGTTGTGTCTTCCTCACCGACGGTACCTATCTCGAGCCGCTCGCGGTCGCCGACCGACAGGCCGTGGCAACGGCGATCGCGAACCGCAATGTCTTTGTCGCGCGGGATCACACCTATCGCGAAAGAAACGGTGATGAAGGATTTTCTGCCGTGGTGCTGGGCACCGAAAGCGCCGTCGCGGACCACGCGCGCTTCATCGAAGCCGGACTGTCGGCGGGAGACATGCTCAGCTTTTCGCGCGCCTTCGCTGATGCGACAGGAAAGAGCGACACCGCATCATTCAAGCTTGCCTTCGCGGCTCTAGGCAAGGCAACGGACGCTTTTCTCTTCGCCTGCGAACGGATCAATGCGCCGAAGGTCGACCGCACCGCTTTGCAGGCCCACGCTAATGGCGCAACCGGCATTGTCGAAGTCGTGGCAGTCAGCCGCGAACCTTCCGAACAAGGCCATGTGATTTCGATCGCAGCCGGGATGGAGGCGCAGAGCGGCACTGTCTATAAGCGGCCGAATGCCGCTGTGACCGTTCTGGATCCTGCAGCCTTTGCGGCACGCTTCGGCATTCCCGCCGGCGCGCCGTCTGAACTCCGCTTTGCTGGGATCGTCTTTTCGATTAGGCACTGCGACACCGTCGCAAAGCTGCTTGCAGCCAATTCCGTCAAACACGACATACGCGGCGGTGATATCATCGTGCCGCCGGCGCCAGGGCAGGGCGCGGCCTTCATTTTCCGGGAGATCGCATGAACAAGCTCAATCCTCTGATGCCAAATTCTCCCGTTGCGATCGGAAAGGTCATTTTCGGCAACAGCGCGCCCCTATCGCTGATCGCCGGTCCATGCCAGCTGGAATCGCGGCAGCACGCTTTCGACATGGCCGGTGCGCTGAAGGAATTGACCGAACGGCTCGGCATCGGGCTCGTCTACAAGACCAGCTACGACAAGGCCAATCGCACCTCGCTTGGCGGCACGCGCGGTGCGGGACTTGAAGCGGCAATGCCGATCTTCGACGATTTGCGCAAGAATTTTTCGCTGCCGATCCTGACCGACGTCCACACTGAGGAACAATGCGCGATCGTCGCGCCGCATGTCGACATTCTGCAGATTCCTGCCTTCCTCAGCCGGCAGACCGATTTGCTGATTGCTGCGGCAAGAACCGGCAAGGTGGTCAATGTAAAGAAGGGCCAATTCCTCGCGCCATGGGACATGAAGAACGTCGTCGCCAAGATCACCGGCTCCGGCAACGCCAATGTCTTGGTGACCGAGCGCGGCGCATCCTTTGGTTACAACACCTTGGTGTCCGACATGAGGGCGCTGCCGATCATGGCCGAGATCGGCGCGCCGGTCATTTTCGATGCCACTCATTCGGTGCAGCAGCCGGGCGGGCAGGGCGGTTCGTCTGGGGGCGACCGGCGCTTTGTCGAGACGCTGGCGCGCGCGGCTGTCGCGGTTGGCGTCGCCGGCGTCTTCATCGAGACGCACCAGGACCCCGACAACGCGCCTTCCGACGGCCCCAACATGGTGCCGCTAAAGGATCTTCCCGCATTGCTTGAACGGCTGATGGCGTTCGATCGCATCGCCAAGAGCGTGGGTTGAACCAGCAGTTGCGCCACAGCAGCGTCGCCAAGAAAACTTTGAAGAATTTCGAACCTGTCTGGAACCTTAGCCCGCGGCCCTCATTGTCAAAATCTAATGTCAACGACGACGAGGAGCACACCATGACGACCCAGACGGGACACACCGAAGCCATTGCCGCTTCGCGGGTTATCGGCACATCGGTCTACAACACGGAAGGCACTCATATCGGCGACATTGAGGACGTCATGCTCGACAAATTGTCGAACGGAATCATGTTCGCCGTGATCGGTTTTGGCGGATTTCTCGGCATTGGCGAGAAATACCACGCCATTCCGTGGGCGAGCCTTGATTATGATGAGAACAGGGGTGGCTATGTCGTGCCGTTCACCAAAGACCAGCTGATGGCCGCTCCTTCCTACTCGATCAACGAGCTGACCGGCGCCGACGGCGAGGCTGCACGTGACGCCTCATACAACTACTACAAGGTCGAGCCTTACTGGCACTGACTAAGTCTCCTGGAATCAAAAAGGCCCCCGGGAAATCGGGGGCCTTTCGATGTGGCGGGATGCTACTGCGCAATTTGCAGGGCCGGCAAAGGCGACGATCCCTGCGGGGGTTGCTGATTGTCGCACGACGTCAGGAACGCAGCCGCAATCAGGAACAAACTCACAATACCGCTCAACTGGGACATGGCGAAACTCCTCCTGTTTCGCCCCGCGCGACAACAGCCATAAACCAGAAACCGGCATGCCGCGCATGACAAATGATGACAGCGCTTTGTGCTTCGTGAATCCCAAGAGCGGCAATGGGCGCACGGGCAATATTTGCAAGTGCCCCGATTGCGTTTTGCAGCGCTTTGGCTAAGAGGTGCGCGACGCTTCAATCGATCAATCGGGGACATCGCAATGACGGCCATCATCGACATTGTCGGGCGTGAAATCCTGGACAGCCGCGGAAATCCGACCGTCGAGGTCGACGTCGTGCTCGAAGACGGCTCAATGGGCCGCGCCGCGGTGCCGTCCGGCGCATCGACCGGCGCGCATGAGGCGGTCGAACTGCGCGACGGCGGCCCCCGCTATCTCGGCAAGGGCGTGCTCAGGGCGGTTGAGGCAGTGAACGGCGAGCTGTTCGAGGCGATCGGCGGCATGGAGGCCGAGAATCAGATCCACATCGACCAAACCATGATCGAGCTCGATGGTACGCCCAACAAGAGCCGGCTCGGCGCCAATGCCATTCTCGGTGTGTCGCTGGCCGTGGCCAAGGCCGCGGCCGAAGCGGCCGGCCTGCCGCTCTACCGTTATGTCGGCGGCACCAAGGCGCATGTGCTGCCGGTGCCGATGATGAACATCATCAACGGCGGTGCGCATGCCGACAACCCGATCGATTTCCAGGAATTCATGATTCTGCCGATCGGCGCGCCGACGCTGCGCGATGGCGTGCGCTGGGGCTCGGAGATATTCCACACGCTGCGGAAGAGGCTGAAGGATGCCGGCCATAACACCAATGTCGGCGACGAGGGCGGCTTTGCCCCCAACCTGAAAAGCGCGCCGGCCGCGCTCGACTTCATCATGGAATCGATCGAGAAGGCCGGCTTCAGGCCAGGCGAGGAGGTCGCACTCGGACTCGACTGCGCGGCGACCGAGTTCTTCAAGGACGGCAACTACGTCTATGAAGGCGAGAAGAAGACCCGCGACCCGAAGGCGCAAGCCAAATATCTGGCCAAGCTCGCTGCCGACTACCCGATCATCACCATCGAGGACGGCCTGGCCGAGGACGACTGGGACGGCTGGAAAATGCTGACCGACCTCATCGGCAAGCAAACGCAGCTGGTTGGCGACGATCTGTTCGTCACCAACACGGCGCGGTTGCGCGACGGCATCCGCATGGGTGTCGCCAATTCGATCCTGGTCAAGGTCAACCAGATCGGCTCGCTTACCGAAACGCTCGACGCCGTCGAGACCGCGCACAAGGCCGGCTATACCGCGGTGATGTCGCACCGCTCGGGCGAGACCGAGGATTCGACCATCGCCGACCTCGCCGTTGCCACCAATTGCGGGCAGATCAAGACTGGCTCGCTGTCACGCTCGGACCGCATGGCCAAGTACAACCAGCTCATCCGCATCGAAGAGGAGCTCGGCAAGCAGGCGCGGTATGCCGGCAAGTCGATCGTTAAAAGCTGATTTTCGACAGAAAATCCGAGCGAGCGAGGGCGGGGACATTCCCGCCCTTTTGCTTTCAGGGCTCCGAATCCAGCAATCCGTAACCGTCCATTAAGCACAATCGGGCGACAAAGGCGGCGCAGAGGATTCGGACCATGTGGACACGCCAGCACAAGCAAAGAAACACCGGCCGGCTGATCATCCCCTCGCTCTGCGTGGTGTTCCTGACCTATTTCGGCTTCCATGCCTATCATGGCGAGTTCGGCATCTATTCCAAGTATCGGCTCGAAGCCGAGACTGTCGCATTGCAGGGCAGGCTTGATGCCGTCAAGGCACGCCGGATCGACCTGGAGCGCCGCGTCCAGCTGATGCATGAGGGCACGCTCGAGAAGGACATGCTGGACGAGCAGGCGCGCAAGGCGCTCAATCTGTCCCATGCCGACGAGATCACCATCATGCTGCCGGTCGCAAGATAACGCAATTTCAGTTAATCGGCGATATTTGCAATGATTTTAGGCGCTTAGATGCATGACAGCCATGCGTTTTCGGCATGGCGAAAGCCTTCCCTGCATGTTAGCCTGCCTCAAATCGGTGGGAGAACTGATCTCCCTCGCTGTCCGCCAAGAGACGCCAACAGGGAGTGATGCATGGCCACCGCCGCCAGAAAAGCGCCTGCCAAATCCAAATCCGACGGCAAAACGATGGGCCTTTCCACCCCAAAGCCTGTTGAATTCACCAAAGACCAGGAGCTTGCCGCCTACCGGCACATGCTGCTCATCCGCCGCTTCGAGGAAAAGGCCGGCCAGCTTTACGGCATGGGCTTCATCGGCGGTTTCTGCCATCTCTACATCGGCCAGGAGGCGGTCGTTACCGGCATGAAGATGGCGCTGATCGATGGCGACCAGATGATCACCGCCTATCGCGACCATGGCCATATGCTGGCCATGGAGTTGTCGCCGCGCGGCGT
Source organism: Mesorhizobium sp. M1399 (assembly GCF_040317735.1). NCBI lineage: Bacteria > Pseudomonadati > Pseudomonadota > Alphaproteobacteria > Hyphomicrobiales > Phyllobacteriaceae > Mesorhizobium > Mesorhizobium sp. M1399. The sequence goes on along the minus strand of NZ_JAMYKZ010000027.1, from coordinate 2,681 downwards.
CATGGCCGAACTGACCGGGCGCCGTAGCGGCCTGTCGAGAGGCAAGGGCGGCTCCATGCACATGTTCTCCAAGGAGAAGCATTTTTACGGCGGCCACGGCATCGTCGGCGCGCAAGTGTCGCTCGGCACCGGCATTGCCTTCGCCAACCGCTATCGCGGCAACAACAATATGACGCTGACCTATTTCGGCGATGGCGCCGCGAATCAGGGCCAGGTCTACGAAAGCTTCAATATGGCCTCGCTATGGAAGCTTCCGGTGGTCTACATCATCGAGAACAACCGCTACGCCATGGGCACCTCGGTCTCGCGCTCGTCGGCCGAGACGGATTTTTCGCATCGCGGCGCCTCCTTCAAGATTCCAGGCATCCAGGTCGACGGCATGGATGTGCGCGCCGTCAAGGCCGCCGGCGACCTCGCCGCCGAATGGTGCCGCGCCGGCAACGGGCCGCTCATTCTCGAAATGCAGACCTACCGCTACCGCGGCCATTCGATGTCGGATCCAGCAAAATACCGCTCCAAGGAAGAAGTGCAGAAAATGCGCTCCGAACGTGACCCGATCGAACAGGTCAAGGCACGGTTGCTCGACAAGAAATGGGCAAGCGAGGACGAGCTCAAGGCCATCGACAAGGAAGTCCGCGACGTTGTCGCCGACGCTGCAGAATTTGCCCAGAACGACGCGGAGCCGGATCCGTCCGAGCTCTGGACCGATATCGTACTTTAACGAGAGGGCAAGGACATGCCGATCGAAATTCTCATGCCCGCCCTCTCGCCGACCATGGAAGAGGGTAATGTTTCCAAGTGGTTGAAGAAAGAAGGCGACAAAGTCGCAGCCGGTGACGCCATTGCCGAGATCGAAACCGACAAGGCAACGATGGAAGTCGAAGCCGTCGATGAAGGCACACTTGCCAAGATCGTGGTTCCTGCCGGCACCGAAGGCGTCAAGGTCAACACGCTGATCGCTGTGCTGGCCCTCGATGGCGAAGACATCGACGAGGCGGGCGAAGGCATTGGCGAGGAGGCTGTCGAGTCGCAAGCGGCAGCGCCCGCGGCTGCTCCGGCCCCCGCGGCTGCTCCGGCCCCCGCTGCTGCTCCGGCCAAGAGCGAAGCGGCAACACCTGTTGCCGCCGCGCCCAAGCTGGAAATTGCCGCCGATCCGGACATCCCGGCCGGCACCGAAATGGTCTCGACCACGGTGCGTGAAGCGTTGCGCGACGCAATGGCGGAGGAAATGCGCCGCGACGGCGACGTCTTCGTCATGGGCGAGGAAGTCGCCGAGTACCAGGGCGCCTACAAGATCACACAAGGCCTGTTGCAGGAATTCGGTCCGAGACGCGTGGTCGACACGCCGATCACCGAGCACGGCTTTGCCGGCGTTGGTGTTGGCGCGGCGATGGCCGGCCTGAAGCCGATCGTCGAATTCATGACCTTCAACTTCGCCATGCAGGCGATCGACCAGATCATCAATTCAGCCGCCAAGACGCTCTACATGTCCGGCGGCCAGATGGGCGCCCCGATCGTCTTTCGCGGCCCGAACGGCGCTGCTGCCCGCGTCGCCGCGCAGCATTCGCAGTGCTATGCCGCCTGGTACAGCCATATTCCTGGATTGAAGGTGGTGATGCCTTATACCGCCGCCGACGCCAAGGGTCTGCTCAAGGCGGCGATCCGCGATCCGAACCCGGTCATCTTCCTCGAAAACGAAATCCTTTACGGCCACTCCTTCGACGTGCCGAAGATGGACGATTTCGTGTTGCCGATCGGCAAGGCGCGCATTCACAAATCCGGCAAGGACGTGACCATCGTCTCGTTCGGCATCGGCATGACCTACGCGATCAAGGCGGAGGCGGAGTTGCGCGGCATGGGCATCGATGCCGAGATCATCGACTTGCGCACTATCCGCCCGCTCGACTTCGACACGATCATCGCCTCGGTCAAAAAGACCAATCGCCTGGTGGTGGTCGAGGAAGGCTTTCCGCAGAACTCGGTCGGCGACCATATCGCCAATCAGGTCTCACAGCGCGCCTTCGATTTCCTCGACGCACCGGTCATTACCATTGCCGGCAAGGACGTGCCGATGCCCTATGCGGCGAACCTCGAAAAGCTGGCGCTGCCCAATGTCGGCGAGGTCGTCGAGGCGGTCAAAGCCGTCACGTATCGCTGAGCAGGGCGGGAGGACAAAATGCCGATCAACATCACCATGCCGGCGCTGTCGCCCACGATGGAAGAGGGCAATCTTTCCAAGTGGTTGGTCAAGGAAGGCGACAAGGTTTCGCCGGGCGACGTGATTGCCGAAATCGAGACCGACAAGGCAACGATGGAAGTCGAAGCCGTCGACGAAGGCACGGTTGCCAAGCTGGTGGTTCCGGCCGGCACTGAAGGCGTCAAGGTCAATGCGCTGATCGCGGTGCTGGCGGCGGAGGGCGAGGATGCTGCTTCTGCCGCCAAAAGCGGTGATGGCGCTGCGCCGGCAAAGGCTGAGGCGAAGCAGGAAAAAGCGCCAATCTCCCCACCCGTGGGGGAGATGTCGACGAAGTCGACAGAGGGGGGCGCTGTCCCTCCTGCCGCAGGGAGCGAGGCGCCCCCCCAAGGCCGGCCCCCCAAAAAACCCCCACCGGGGGGGATAAACCCAAAACCCAACGCCCGCCACATACCCACCCCCCAGGCCCCCCCCCACCACCACGAAG